>JBCDKV010000119.1:0-10191 GCA_038746215.1 Bacteroidota bacterium
ACGTATTGTACTGAAGGAGGGTAATCTTGTCTTTTTCACCTTTAATAACTCCACTAATTCTGCTTTGTGCTTTTTCACAAAATCACCCATTGCTCGATAGCCTAGATAGCCACTCATCGTCGAAAATAGAACAATCATTAAGACTACACTTTGATCATGACGTTGTCCTTGTTTGCGCCTATTATCTGGTAACTCTTCAAATGACTTTACTAAACTCGATAAAGCTTCATTCTTTATTTCCATTTTTTCTTATTTTCCGCTAATTTAAACTTTTTTCTTAGAATGAAACAGCCCTGCCTATACAAGGCTCACAGATGAGATATATTTGTCAAAAAGCCAACAAATGCCGTTTTTTGATCTATCAGGCATAAAATAAATGCTACTCTAAAAACTTAGTCTGCAGAAAGGCGTATCTTATTAATAAGACTTTGTAAACCACTAATTATAATTATTGCGTAACGACTACCTACTACACATGGAAACATCCTTCCTAACGACAATACTTAACAACGATTCTATCTACTTGCTCCAACTTTAGTTAATTTGAAAAAGCTATTTCTACATAAACTAATTTTTTGTCTACTCCTTGCTATCTGCTGGATGGCTCATGCAACTGCACAGGAAAACTTAAGATTTCGTAAGCTCAACAGGAAAGATGGATTACCTTCCAATAAAATATACGCGAGCGTACAGGATAATCAAGGATGCATCTGGATTGCGACGGCAGGTGGTCTGAGTCGCTACGACAATTACGAAATAAAGACTTACCACGCGAACGATCAGCACGGGCTTGAAAGCAATCAAATAAAATGCCTCTACAGCGATTCCAAAGGCTACCTGTGGATTGGTACGGATGGAGGAGGACTTACAAGATATGATTATCGGACAGCTCAATTCACAAGCTTTCTCCACGAAGCAAACAATCCTAAATCACTTATCCAAAATCAGATTCTTTCCTTATTGGAGGACTCACGGGGTGATCTTTGGATTGGTACGGAGGCAGGCATCAGTAAATTTGATTATGAAACAGCAAGCTTTATTTCTCATGTTCACGACCCAAATGATGCTAGCAGTATCAGTAGTGGTGGGGTTTTGAGCATCCTAGAAGATAAGGCAGGCAGAATCTGGATGGGTACTTGGAATGGAGGACTTAACTTGCTATTGCCACAAGAAGATCAGGAAGACCAAAGCATGCGCTTTTTGCACATCAGACAAGACGAAAATGATCCTTATAGCTTATCGCACGATGCGGTCTGGAGTATGCAAGAAGATGAAGTGGGACGATTGTGGATCGGTACTTTTGGCGGAGGACTCAATTTGATGATCCCACCGAAAGATGGAGACTACTATACCGATCCAAAAGCATTTCGTTTTGTCACTTGCAGCGCAAAATCTGAATCTCGTAACAATGAAAAAATCTACGCCATAGCGAAAAGAAATCAGGTACTTTGGCTGGGGACTACTAATGGTTTAGACCTATTCGATACGAAACAACTAGATTACACCCTTCCTTTAGCACAACTGCAGGATCAGTTTGATCGTATTCGCTTTACCAAATACGTAAGAGAATACAACCCTCGCTATGGTTTGAACGGTAATCAGGTCGTCCATTTGTACAAAGATCGGCAAGACATGATGTGGATCAGTACAGAGAAAGGACTAGCTATGAACCCTAAAGATCGGCAGCGTATCCCGCTCTATTTGGATGATTTTGCGCAAAAACGTGGTATCATTGTGATGGACTTTTTGAAAGATCACGAAGGCACTTTATGGGTTGCCCATTCGGGTAAAGGTTTGAGTAAATACAATGAGGCAAAAGACGAATTGGAAGTCGTCTATAAATACAAGAAAGATGGTTCGCTACTACCACCCTTCAAAAAAATTTTTCAAGCCAAAGATAAGACGATTTGGCTAGGTACTTTTCTAGGATTATTCCATCTGAACCCTGAAACGAATGAAATCAAAAGATTCGTCTCACCAGAGATCAATTACTCTTTTTCGGTAGAAGATTTTGCAGAAGATCAGGATGGAAATTTGTGGATAGCAACAGACGCCAACGGACTGATCGTGATTGATGCGGCAAGAAAGGTTGCTACCTATAAACACAGAGAAAACGATTCCTCTTCCGTCAGTAGTAATAATGTGACCAGCATAGCAGTTGCTCCAAATGGGCAAGTCTGGATATCCACTGATGGTGGAGGTTTTTGTAAAGCTATCGAACAAGCAGATGGAAGTTATCATTTTCAATCTTTTTTTGGGCAAAATCATGCAGCAGACCCACCAGCTAATTTGATCAATGATATAGCAGCAGTTGGACATGACCTTTGGATTGGAGCGCACAACAAACTGTTCAAGTACAATCCCGCAAAAGACACCTGCTACTACTATAATGTCTTGGAAGAAAACCTAACTGGCATACATGCCTTGGAGCATGACGCAGACAATAATATTTGGATTGCTAGCAATGATGGTATTTTCAAGTACAACGAGCGCGACAATCGTTTGAGTCAGTTTTATCCTACTAATGGCGCTATCAATGATTATGTCATTGGAGCGAACTACAAAGACGATACAGGGAAAATATTCTTTGGCGCAACATTGGGGTTTCATGCTTTTTACGGAGAAAACATTGCACTAGATCGTCAGGTGCAAACTCCTAAAATTAGAAATCTAAGACTACACAACAGCATCATTCATGTTGGTGAGCCAGATTCCTTACTTGGGCATCCTGTATTAGAAAAACATATTTCAGAAACAGATCAAATTCAACTGAGCTATAGACATGATATTGTTGGATTCGATTATGCCGTATTAGACTACGACAAGCGACAAACCTATCAGTATGAACACCGACTGCTTGGTCTAAGCCCGACTTGGACGAAAGGAGGCAGAGAAAATCAAGTGTATTACACCAATTTAAAGCCAAAAAACTACGTATTTGAATTGCGCGTCAGGAATAGCGATGGTTATCTAAGTAGCGTGAAAAGTATAAAAATCGAAGTACTTCCGCCTTTCTGGATGACCACTTGGTTCTTACTATTGGCAAGCATAGCATCTTTAGGCTTAGTCATATTAGTGCTTCGTTTGTATGATCGTCAAGCTGCCAGGACTAGGATGTTGCTGGAAGAGAAGATCAGCGCACGAACCATAGAAGTAGAATTAGCTCGGCAAGAGGCGGAAAGAGCCAACGAAGCGAAAAGTATTTTCCTTGCCAATATGAGCCACGAAATTCGTACGCCCATGAACAGTATGCTCGGTACGATGGAGCTACTTGATTCTACAGAACTCAATCAGGAGCAGTCCACTTTTCTGGAAACAATTCGGCAAAGTGGAGACAACCTATTATACATCATCAACGACATACTCGATTTTACTAAAATTGAAGCTCAAAAAGTAGAACTGGAAAACACGGCTTTTCATCTCCGAAGATACCTTGAAGACGTACTCCTACTTTTCGCTCCGAGAGCTTACAGCAAAAGCTTGAATCTGAACTATGCCATTGGACAAAATGTTCCTGCGAGCATCATCTGCGATAAGAAAAAATTGAGGCAAATTCTCACCAATCTGATAGACAATGCCTTGAAATTCACGGAAACCGGGAGCATATTCTTAACCGTGGAAATATTGGAGACCCAACAGATACAATTTCATCTGATTGATACAGGCATTGGTATTCCAGCGAATCATATTGCTGGACTCTTTGATGCCTTCACCCAAGTGGATTCGTCTGCCACTAGAAAATTTAGTGGTTCTGGATTGGGCTTAGCCATTTGTAAAGGCTTGTGTGAAGTGATGGGTGGACAAATTAAGGTGGAAAGTGAGTTGGGAAAAGGTACTACCTTTACTTTTAGTCTTCCTTTGAAAACGGCAGCTACCGCCGAGCAGCCAACCACAGATGTGTCTATCGATACCTCAAAGTCGGTTCTCATTGTAGATCATTCCGCAACCAATGTAGCCAGCTTGGAAAGCATGTTGCGAGAATTGAACTTGGAAATAGAGCCGATTGATCCACAAGCATCATCGGAGATTATACTACAATCCTCTTTCGCTCACTGCATCTACAATGCTACGCTACCAGTAAAGCACTTAGCAAAAATCAAGAACTTAAAAGCAGCGCATCCAGGTACGCAATTCATCGCTTTATTGCCTTTAGGTGCTAATACTTTGAAACAAAAACAAACGGATGTTGTCCTGACTACGCCGCTGCAACATCATAAGCTTATGAAGGTCTTAGCGCATACCTCCAAAGCTCACATAGAAGCAAAATCTGTTGTACCTAAACCAACCAATACTTCTATTTCAGCCGTTCCACTCGAAATTCTAGTCGCCGAAGACAATGTCTTCAATCAAAGACTCATCCTAGCCGTACTCAACAAATTTGGCTACCATGCGAAGCTAGCAGAAAATGGACTGGATGCCGTTCGTATGGTACAAGAGACGCACTTCGACCTAATCTTTATGGATGTGCAAATGCCACAGATGTATGGCTTAGCTGCCACTCGAAAAATCAGAGCTTTATCGATGTTCAAACAACCAACCATCATCGGTTTGACTGCGAATGCACTAGATCAAGATCGCCAAAAGTGCCTAGCGGCTGGTATGGACGATCATATCGGTAAGCCATTCAGTATCCAGAAAATAGATGAGGTGCTTAGGGGTTTGGGAGCGCACAAAGAATAAATTTGTAACCTCTAGCCGTCAGTATCTAGTATTTCAACTTGTATTTTGCCCAGTAGTGTAATCTTGCTTCATCGAAATAAAAAACACAGGAATAAAAAACAAAATCACCATAACAGAAAACAACAACCCACCAATAGTACCAATCGCCAGCGCAAACCAAAACACCTCCTGCTGACCGTGAATCAGAAAAGGAATAAGTCCCAAAATGGTAGAAATGATGCTGAGCAGAATCGGAATGATTTTGTGGTGAAAAGCTTTCAGGTAGCAATCTAAAGATGATCTCGAAGATTGTTTACGATATTGGTTGTAGTCGTTGATGATGAGGATGAGACTGTTGACCACGATACCACTCAGCAGGATGAAAGCAGTGTAGCCACCTTGGTCAAAAGGAAAATCTAATAGATAGAACGTCAGGAAAATGCCAATGAAAGAAGTGGGGATAAGCAGCACGGTCGTTAGCGCTTGCTTGAAAGACTCAAATAACAAAGTACAGACGAAGAAAATGAGCCCGATGACGAGGAGTAGTAAAGCGTATTGTCGTTTTTGCTCCCTACCGTATTGCCAAGTGGTGCGTTCGGCACTATAGCCCAGTGGCATCTCTTTTTCCATCTCCGCCATCACCTCTTCCAAATATTTACTGCCAAAACGAGCTGAACCCGTGTACTCAAATTCGAGTAACTGTAAATACTGCTGATCTTCTTTGTGAATATTGGACGGGACTTTTCGTTTGGCTAAATTGGCGAATTGTGCAAAAGCGATTTTGCTGCTGTCCAACTGCTGCACTTCGTTGCGCAGGTGCCACAGGTCTAGCTGCTGTTTAGGAATCAGTCTAAAAGTCGTACCATCTGGTAATCGACCGTTGGGATTGGGATTTCTATCGAACGATTGCAAGACTGCTCCTAGCTGACTTGGCAATAGATTGGCACTGGCTATCGCGCTCGGTAATAGATTTAGCTGGTATTCGTATAAGTCTTTTTCCCACCAATTGATATTGGCTGCTGTGTTGACGGTTTGTATGCGTGGATGTTTTAGCAGTTTATCCGCAAAATTAGTGGCTTGTATTTCCAAAGTTGTTTTGTTGTAGCCTTTCATCATCACACGGAAGCTAGGCGGTGAAGCACCCGAATCATTACTAAAGCCCTTTCCTACACCATAGATATTCCATTTGATGCCGCCCATATTCAAGCTGTAAGCAATCAAACGACTTTTCAACTGATGCGGAAAGAAAATATCCTGCCCTGCTTCAAAGTAAATTTTAATATTGCCGTACTGACCGCTACTAGCACGGGTCGTGAACTGTTTGATTTCTACTTCAAACTGTTGTAGATAGCTTTCTATTTGTAGCAAAGCCTGATTCATTTGCTCCAAACTCGCGCCCTGCGGCATACTGGCTTGCACGTGCAGCACCGTTTCTTCCGCTGTCCGATAATTAGCCCCTTCGTACACGTACCATAAAAACAATCTTAAGGTGCCACCTAATAATCTATTTACGGTAGGTTTGATTGCTTCTACGTAATAGGTATTACCCAGCGTTTTGTTGTACCAAGCTTGATTTTCCAGTTTATTCGGCAGCAAAAAAACGGGGAGTCCAAACAATAAAATGATTCCTGTGATGACCCAAGCTTTCTTTTGAATCAGAAAAGCAAGCAAATTCTTATAAGCACGGTGATACTTGAGCCTTCGTCGCAAACGAGCCATAGATGGTCTGTTGGTTTTGATGTCGATTTTAATCTGATTGAGTAGGGCAGGGATCAATAGTAGTGCGATGAAGAGCGAAACAACGAGATTAATGGCGAGTACCTTTGCAAAATCCAACAGGTTGAGTTGCCATTGTTCGGGCAAAAACCAAATGATACTCAATGCAGAAATAGTCGTCAAAGTAGCAGCGAGCAAAGCGGGAAAGACTTTTAGATTACCTTGCTCTTTCAAATGGTGCATCATCACAATGCTATTATCTACGAGGATACCGAAAGAAACCGTGATGCCAGCCAGTGCATAAAGGTGTAATTCTACTTGGAATAGCCAATAAAAAATGAAGGCAATTCCTAAATTGGCGAACAAACTCAACAAAACGACCACCAAATACCGCCAATTACGATAGATTATTAACACAAATAACAATATAATTACGAGCGAAAGTAAGGTTCGCTGTGCGATTTTTTTAAGTTCTTGGACTAGATAGGTGGTAGCATCATCTTCCAGCCGAATCTGATAGTTGCTGGGCAATGCATCGGCTTGGGATGTCATCGCTGCTTTGATGCGCTTTGCTAGGTAGAGTTGATTTGCTCTTGGCGCAGCGTAGAATAGCAATCGGACGCTATTCTCACCATTAATGCGGTAATATTGTCTCGCTTTTTGTGCGGTGTATTGGATGTCAGCGACGTCTTTGAGGAAAATCAATTGCCCACCTGATTTCCGAAGCACTATATTCTCTAGTGTGGCTTTTACCTCTGCATCTGCGCTGTTATTCAACCTAACGCGCCACAACTGCTCTTCCATTTGGGTGACGCCCAAGTTTTCGCTGACGAAAGCTTGTTGAATGGCTTGCGCTATAGCACTAGGACTTATGAATCCTTGCGCAGCCTCGTACCTGATCCGCCATTCCATCTCATTGCCGCCTACAATTCGGATATTTTCTACGCCATCCAAGAGGGCAAGTTTGGGACTAAGTCGCTCACTAGCATACTCATAAATAGCCGTGGCTGTTGTGCTAGCACTCAGCGAATAGCTTAGAATTGGACGATCTTGTTGTTCTTTTTCTGGATTGTACACACGGATCGTAGGGAAGCTGACACCTTCGGGTAGCTTGGGGTAGAGCTGACGAATCTTAGCCGCAATTTCAAAGCGTAAATAGTCCAAATTCGCTTGCTCCGATAGTTTAAGCTGTAAACTGCCGTAGCCTCGATTGGCGATAGAATAGATGCTCTCTACGCCTTGTACTAAATTGAATGCGCCTTCTAGCGGTGTGATTACATCTTGCTCGATGGCGCTGGGTGACGCATTTTGCCAAGTAAACTGTACCGATAAAGCTGCATCTCGCTTGCTGGGTAGCCACTGAATGGATAGGCTAGGCAATAGCGCGACGCCAATGCAAGTAAAGAGTGCAAAGAAGATAAGGATGCTAAAGGCGGAAGCTTTCCATTTCATAAGGTTAAGTGTCAAATGTGATAAATTTACTCACTGATAAGGACATCCAAATTAAGCATATATGAAGTTCTAAGTAATGTATCATAGCCCGTATGGGCGCATCTCATTCTGTTGTACTGAAGTAATTCACGGGCTGACCTTTCTACTGTTTTTGGAACTACTTTAGTGTTGTGGAGCGTCAGCCCGTGAATAAAAACGACATTTTGAAATGCGCCTGTCTATACCTAAGACACTTGGCAAACATTCAAACATTCAAACATTCAAACATTCAAACATTCAAACATTTTATATTTGCAAAACTAGGATTTTTTCCATATTATTGTAGTAGTAAAACGATTTTTCAACCAATAAATAGGAAGGCATGAGAACCATTATTATCCTTTTCGCCTTCACGTTGCTACTTTCCGACTGCGCCAACACAACAGTAGAAGAAACAACTGCACCAGCAACAACGGGTGCAGCTAAAAGTCCGCCAGTAGCCGTCCAAGCGATGCCTGTTGAGCAAGGGACGTTTCCATTGAAGATGACGACCAATGGACGTTTACATGCTGCCCGAAAGTTGGAGCTGAAGCTAGAAGTGGGTGGTCGGATTGCACAGCTTTTTTTGAAGGCAGGCGGTCGCGTTCAGCAAGGACAAGTCTTGTTGCAACTCGAAGACGGGAGCAAACAACTGCAACTCGAAGCGGCTCAACTCGCCTTAGAAGAAGCCGAAGTGAATAAAGCAGATTTGCTCATTGCGAATGGTGGTCTCGCCTACGTAGATACTTCCGTGAGCGCAGAAAAGCTAGCCCTCATCCATACTTTGAGTGGCTACAACAAAGCCCAGCACGCTATCAAACAAGCAACTTACGAACTAAGTAAAAGTAAAATACACGCCCCTTTCAATGCATTGGTGGCAGAAGTACAAGTACAAGCACAACAACAAGTCAGTGCGGGAGAAACGATCTGTACACTAATTGATCCGAACAGCTTTGAGGCAGTCTTCACGCTACTGGAAAAGGATGCGCTGGGTACTAGGCTGAGCGAACGGGTGCGTATTCGCCCGATGGCAGCTCCCGATATGGTCGTAGAGGCAAGCATCAGTGCTATTGATCCCGTGGTGAATGAACAAGGGTTAGTAAGCATCTACGCCAAGCTGAAAGCTAAGCGCAGCTTATCACTCTTTGAAGGTATGAATGTGCAAGTCGATATTGAACGTCCCATTGCGAAACAATTGATCGTTCCGAAATCGGCGGTGGTGCTGCGTTCGGGTAGATCGGTGGTGTTTACGTACGAAAATGGATTGGCTAAATGGCATTATGTGACACTCGCTCACGAAAACGACCAAGCCGTCGCCATTTCAGAAGGACTGAGTCGAGGCGACACCGTTATCTATAAAGGCAATTTGAATTTGGATCACGATGGAGAAGTGATTTTAGCGCAGCAGTAAAGGATATACTGTAGATAGGATAAAGCTGTGCCAATTGTCGAATTGATAATTAGGCGGGTACGAAGGTTTCGAGCAATACTCAGAACAAGTCCGAGAAAGTTTCTGAGATCGCGTAACAAGTATGCTCAAAGACTTTTTTGTGGACGGAAACACATAGATATTATGGCTTGATTTTCAGCAGATTATCTTAGTTTCCTGTAAGTACTCAATACGTCTAACTTTTTATCAGAATCAGGATTCACAGGATGAGAGGATTCGCGGGATTTCCCCAAACAAGACGCATAGCATCTCATTTGGAAGGCTACGTGCTTAGTAATCCTGAAAATCAATAAATTCTGAAAATCCTGATTCTGACAGATTGAGTACTTACAGTTTCCTTAGTGATTCGTTTTGTCCCAATGCCCAATAGACCATGATAATGATTACTTTTAAAATCAAATATTTTGACAATCAAAACACTCATACTTATGCTAAAAAAGCAAAATACAGTACCCGTAACGCCCAAAACACGCACAGAAATAGCACAAGAATATAGCATCAGCTACAAAACCTTAATGCGACGGTTGAAAAAATGTGCAATTGAACTGCCAAGTGGTTTGCTGTTCTCGAAGGAGCAAAAGATCGTATATGAATGCTTAGGCTATCCTTCGGAAAGGCTGAGGAGACAACTTGAAGCACGCTAGGTGTCCGATCTTGTCCGAAAGTGTCCGACTTTGTCCTGTTTTGGGTTGTTTTGTCCCGTTTTCGTAGCTCGTAAAAACTTAACTTTGTTGAAGATAAGTTGTGAGAGTTTTCTTTGATGCTTGAGGAAAGAGGGTAAAAGACATTCAGTTTTTAATAAAATAGGTATGATGTATGTCTTTGAGATTCAATCTAAAATGGGATCAAAATCTTTTCATCTAAACAAATTAATTTACTTGCTTCGTATTATTTAT
>JBCDKV010000120.1:0-10137 GCA_038746215.1 Bacteroidota bacterium
CAATTCTCAACTATTTTAAGTATTGGATAAGAACAATCAATTCAACATTTTTTCAATTTAACACCTCTACAAATGGATCAAAACAAAAATGTACTTTTTCATCCCGAATGGAGTATAAACAATGTCAAATTAACGATATTTAGCCAACAGCCAACAGCCAACAGCCAACAGCCAACAGCCAACAGCCAACAAACGCTTACTTATTCGGCTGTGGCGTTGTTCTCAAATAAGGCTTGATGACTTTATGCCCTTTTGGAAAGCGGCTTGGAATATCTTCCGTTGCGATAGAAGGGGAAACCACAACGTCCTGTCCATCTTCCCAATCGGCGGGAGTTGCCACGCTATGATAAGCCGTCAATTGCAAAGAGTCGATGACGCGCAAGATTTCCAAGAAATTTCTACCCGTTGAAGGCGGATACGTCAGTGTTAGTTTGACCTTCTTATCTGGGCCGATCACAAAAACGGAGCGTACCGTCGTTTTTTCGGTTTGCTCTGGATGAATCATGTCGTACAGTTCCGCCACTTTTCTATCTTCATCCGCGATGATCGGAAAATTCATCTCGATATTCTGCGTTTCTTCAATATCTTTGATCCACTCGTGATGACTGTCGAGTGGGTCTACACTAATTGCGATTGCTTTTACGTTGCGTTTGGCGAACTCGCCTTGCAAAGCAGCCGTTCTGCCCAGCTCAGTGGTACAAACTGGCGTGAAATCAGCAGGATGAGAAAACAGTAGTCCCCAGCCATCGCCTAGCCAGTCGTGAAAAGAAATTTCGCCTTGTGTGGTTGATGCGATAAAGTCGGGCGCAGTTTGCCCTAGTCGGATTGCCATAGATAGGTGAATTTTGTGTAAATTAAATTGATAAATGAATGCGAATAACGGACTGTGCAGATCTCATTTTTCTTGATATTTGACTTAGAGCATGTTTAAAAATTTATTTAACTGATTGTCAATAGTTTGCGGTTTTGGCGAAGAAAAAATTTGTAAGCATATCGAGATACGTGAATAAATTTTTTCAAAGCCAAGTTCGTAAAATATTGGCTATCAGGACTATAAAATTTAAACATGCTCCAAGACATAGTTCAGGTCAATATCCGTAAATTGAGCAACAAGTATGCTTAGTAATTCTCTTCAGACGGAAACACAAATTTCAACTTATTTTTTGGAGAAAAATAAGTTGAAATTTGTGTTTCCGCCCACAAAAAACCTTCGGGCATACTTGTTGCGCGATCCCAAGCACTTTACTAAGGTTCAAAAATTTAGTAAAGTTGTTACTGCCACAAAATGGAGTATTTTACTCGTAATTCGCATAATGAATAGTTATAGAGGAGTATTTTATATTACGTAGTAGATCAAACACTTGTATAAAAATTAGGTTTGCTACGCAAAAAGAATTTCACAATTTATTAGGAATTACCCTTTCTAAAAACCACCAAAACAAATCACTAAAATGATAAGAATACTATTCCTTCTACTATGTCCAATTTTTGTCTACACCCAAAATGATCTAGCAATTGGTCAGTGGAAATCGCATCTGCCCTACCGCAAAGGCATTGATGTGACCCAAAGTCAGGATCGTATTTTTTATGCTACCGAATGGTCAGTTGTAGCGATAGATAAGACCGATTTTTCTACCGAATTTCTATCCAAAGTACGTCGATTGAGCAACGTAGGTATCGAACGCATCAAATACAATCCACTGAGTAATATCCTGATCGTGATCTACACGGATGGTACGATTGATCTACTGAAAGAAAGCGGTACGGTGACGCTCAACGCGATCAAAAATTTTAATAACATCATCGGCGTAAAAACCATCAATGACATCTTCATTGAAAATGATTCTATGGTTTATCTGTCCGCGAGTTACGGGTTGTCCAAGCTCAATATTCTAGCGGAGGAATTTGCTTACACCACTTTTTCTGGCATTCCGATCAATAGTACCGTCGTTTTTCAAGATGCCCTTTTTGCAGCTACCGAAGAAGGTATTTACACAACCAGTTTAGACAATAACTTTCCCGAAGATTTCAACACTTGGCAGCGACTGGATCAGAGTAATAATTTTCCCGAAGATTACAGCACACGTGGGCTGGGCGTTTTCCAAGAAAAGCTCTTTTTGGATGTTAACGACACCCTGTTCCACTACGATGGCAAATCGCTGACTACCCTTTATCAAGAAGCGGAGTACCAACTGGCGTACTTTTCTACGGAAGGCGAAAATATGGTAGTGAGCTGGACAAGAGGCACACAGAGACAGGGCCGCATATTGTACTTCCAATCACCAGACGATTTCACGACCTTGAGTAGCAGTTGCGTGTTCAATCCTTTTGCTGCGGTAGAAGATAGCCAACGGGCAGGCTTCATTTGGTTTGCCGATCAAGCAAGAGGGTTCAAATACCTCGAAAACTACCAAGACAATGAATGTCGAAGCTTATCTTTTGATAATTCGCCCTTTTCGCATCACGCACGTTCCATCGAAATAGCAGAAGATGCGGTTTGGGTAGCAGCAGGCGATCTGAATCCTACTTTTTCGCCCCTGTTTCGCTCCGATGGTATTTTTAGATTGCAAGCAGGTCGATGGGACGAATACGGCAGAAATGTGGAAGGTGATCTGCGTGGAAAAGACGTTTGGGACTTCATGGATATTGCGATACATCCGCAGGATGGCAGAGTCTACGCCGCTGCTTTCATAGAAGGCTTGGTTGAATTTGATGGCGAAAATTTCCTGATTTATGACGACAGTAATTCTAGCCTCAATAATGCCGTGGGTGATGAATCTCGAACGCGTGTAAGTGGTTTAGCATTTGATGCCGATAATAATCTTTGGGTGAGTAATTATGCCGCCCGCCGACCAATTTCAGTCTTGACAAACGATGGGACTTGGAAAAGCTTTGCCTTGACGGGCAGATGCGCTAATGAAACGACCTTACTGGAAGTAATCGTAGATGATTTTGGCTACAAATGGTTCGTGACGACCAGCAACAGCGGTGGTATTTTAGTCTTGGATACGGGCGTAGATATAGCAGACGAAAGCGATGATCGCTGCATCTTATTTACTGCTAACAATACCGAACTACCTACCAACAAAGTCAATACCATTGCCAAAGACAAAGACGGCAGCATGTGGGTGGGCACTTCCGAAGGCGTCGCCGTTTCACAGGGTTTTGACCCTTTCGATCCTAATTTTAATTTCTTTCTACCCAAAACCGACCAAGATGAAAATAATTTGGGATTGCTCTTGAAAACAGAAGATGTAAAAACCATAGCTGTCGATGGTGCTAATCGAAAGTGGTTTGGTACGAACAGTGGTATCTTTGTGCAGTCGCCAGATGGCAGCACGCAACTAGCCCGCTTTACCGCAGAAAACAGCCCTTTGTTTGACAATACAATTTTAGACATTGCTATCGAGCCCGAAACGGGAGAGGTCTACATGGGTACGGCGAAGGGCTTGATTTCCTATCGTGGCGAAGCAACAGAAGGCAGCATCGTGAATAGTATCAACGCCTATGCTTTTCCCAATCCAGTGCGCCCAGAATATAAGGGTAATATTGCGATCACAGGCTTAGCAGAAAACGCCAATGTCAAAATCACGGACGCACACGGACAATTGATCTACGAAACGACTGCCCTCGGCGGACAAGCGATCTGGGATGGCAATGACTACAACGGCAGACGAGCCAGTTCGGGTGTCTATCTAGTCTTTTCGACCAGCAACAATAATTTTGCACCCGATGCCTTCGTAACCAAGATTTTAGTAATGAATTAAGGCTGCCAGCAATTTCACTACCCCATTTTCACTAAAAAGTATTTTCATTTTCATTGCCCTGTTTTCATTTTTATTAAAAAGCATTTTCATTTTCATTGCCCTGTTTTCATTTTCATTACCCCTTTTTCCATTTTCATTAAAAAGCATTTTCATTTTTATTTCATATTTTCACTTTCATCAAAAGGCATTTTCATTTATCTGCTACAAATAAGAACCAATACCTACTATTCCTGTTTCCCTTCCAAAAATAGGCTATGAACGGAAAAAGGAAGTGTATAGTTTGGTTCAGACAGGATTTGAGATTGCATGACAACGAAGCGATACACGACGCTTTGAAGCACGCAGAAGAACTGCTGTTTGTCTACGTTTTCGATACGCGTTGGTTCTATGATGAAACCCGTTACGGATTCCGAAAAACGGGTGTACATCGAGCCAAGTTCATTATCGAAAGTGTAGAAGATTTGCGGCAGTCCTTGCGCGCGATGGATGCCGAACTGATCGTACGCGTGGGCAAACCAGAGGAAGAAATCTACAAAATTGCGGATGAAGCCAAAACCAGTTGGGTCTTCTGCAATCGAGAGCGCACCTACGAAGAAGAACAGGTGCAAGACGCTTTGGAAGAGAAGTTGTGGACGATTGGTCAAGAACTCCGCTACTCCAGAGGCAAAATGCTTTACTACACTGCCGACTTGCCTTTTCCCGTTAATCACACGCCCGACGTTTTTACCCATTTTCGTAAAGAAGTAGAACGCTACATTAAGATTCGTAAACCACTACCGACACCTAGTGGTATTGTGAGTGCTGATCTTAATGGAATGGAGGCTGGAAAAATCCCAACTTTAGAAGACCTAAACTATGAAGCACCCGAAAAAGACGAACGAGCAGTCGTTGATTTCGTAGGTGGAGAGTCGGCTGCTTTGGAGAGATTATTTTACTATTTGTGGGATACAGATTTAGCGAAAACCTATAAAGAAACCCGAAACGGCTTGGTGGGGGGCGACTATTCCACGAAATTTTCCGCTTGGTTGGCACAAGGCTGTATTTCGCCGAAACGCATTTACCAAGAACTCAAAAAGTACGAAGCAGAGCGGGGTAAAAACAAGTCAACCTATTGGATTTTCTTTGAACTGCTTTGGCGTGATTTCTTCCGACTGCTTGCTAAGAAGTACGGTAATCTTATCTTCCTAAAAGGCGGTACAAAGCAAGAAATTGACCATTCTTGGAGAGATGATTACAAACTATTGCAAAGATGGATCGACGGTGAGACGGGCATTCCCTTCATCGACGCGAACATGCTGGAACTAAAGTACACAGGTTTCATGTCTAATCGAGGGCGGCAAAACGTTGCGAGCTTTTTGGTGAAAGATTTAAAAGTGAATTGGCAAATGGGAGCCGAATATTTCGAGTCCATGCTTGTTGACTACGATCCAGCCAGCAATTGGGGAAATTGGAACTACGTGGCGGGCGTGGGTAGCGATCCGAGAGAAGACCGATATTTCAACATTTTAAAGCAAGCTAGAAATTACGATCCAGAAGGCGAATACGTGAAATTATGGCTACCAGAACTTGCCCACTTACCCAGCGATAAAGTACATCGCCCTTATCGTTTGAGTTTTGAACAACAAGGGCAGTACGGCGTAAAAATCGGTGGTAATTACCCAAAAGCTATCATTAATCCTAAGAAATGGGAACGGTAAGGTGATTGGCTGTTGGCAATTGGCTGTTGGCTTTTAGCTGATTAGGGCTATACTTTTGATTATTTATGCGAATAACGGGTAAAATACTTCACTTTTTGGCAGTAACAATTTTACCAAACTTTTGAGAGTTAGTAAAGCGCTTAAGATCGTGCAAAAAGTATGCCAAAAGGGTTTTTATGGACGTAAACACAAATTTAAACTTATTTTTCTCCAAAAAATATGTTGAAATTTGTGTTTCCGCCCGAAGAGGATTATGGAACATACTTGTTGCTCAATTTGCGGATATTAATCTGAACTACATCTGAGTTAAATGTCAAGAAAAATGAGAGCTGTACAGTCGTTATTCGCATTATTTATAAGCTACAGAACATTTTAGATTACAGAAAAAAAGATAAGCGGATTATATAGCCACACCAGCCGCTTTTCTTAGTGTTTCTAAGTGTCCTCAGTGTTTCAATTTGTACTTTGTCCAATAAAATAGTGTAGATTACTTCATTGCCTTCAAGATAACCTTAGCACTGCTCAGTTCGAGCCAATTGCCAAATTAAACTAAACATGCACATCCTTCATTTGTCCTCTGCAAAAACTTGGCGTGGTGGGGAGCAACAGATTGCTTACCTCATCGAAGAACTGAATAATTTGCAGGTGCAACAGCATGTTTTTTGTGTCGCTAATGGTGCTTTCGCCAGTTGGTGTCAGCAAAATAAGATCAGGCATAGCGTTTACCAAAAACGTTCTTCTTTTGATCCAAGAATCGCTAGGCAACTTAGGCGATTGGTAAGTCAGCAAAAGATCACGCACGTACACGCCCACGATAGCCATGCTCATACCTATGCTTTTCTAGCAGCCCTCCTGTTTGGACTAAAAACGCCTATTATCGTCAGTCGGCGTGTAGATTTTCCCGTCAGTAAAAGTATCTTTTCGCGCTGGAAATACAACCATCCTAGCATTAGAAAAATCATTTGTATCTCCGAAAACATTCAACGGGTCATGCTGCCTGCTATTAAGCATCCTGATCTGCTAGTTGTCATTCACAGTGGTGTTCGGGCGGATAAATTTCAAGCTAGAAATCAGCATATCCTGCGGTCTGCTTACCACATTCCACCCGAAAAAAAAATTATTGCCAACATAGCTGCGTTAGCAGATCACAAAGATTATCCCACCTTTATCCGCACCGCAGAAAAAATACTGCAACTAAGGCAAGATGTTCACTTTTTTATCATTGGTGGGGACGCAGGCGAAGGGGAATACCTCAAAAGCCTGATAGCAAGCAAGCAGTTGACACAAAGCATTACCTTGACGGGCTACCGAAATGATATTGTAGCTGTTTTTCCTGAGCTGGATATATTACTATTTACGAGCAAAGAAGAAGGATTAGGTACGACGGTCTTGGATGCTTTTGCTTGTGGTGTACCCGTGGTGGCAACGGCGGCAGGTGGCATTCCCGAAATGATTACCCATCGAGTAACAGGCTGTTTAGCACCGATTGGGGAAGACCAGCAGTTGGCAAAGGAAATTATTTTTTTACTAAATCACGAAGCAGCTAAAGCTACAATGATCGAGCAAGCCAAAAAACAGCTCACCCATTTTTCTAGTAAAAAGATGGCAGCAACAGTTCTATCTCTTTATCATACCGTATCATAAAGCATTAATTACTAGGACTGGATATATTAAGCTGAGAAATATATTTTTGTAGTTGTAACTTCTGTTTTGAGCGAACGTACAGGATGCTGATGTCGCATTTAAAGCATACAATTTATACTTTTTTATATGTATTGTGTGACAAAAATGAGCATAATAGGTCTGATTATTTGGATTTCTGCCCAAAATACAAGATTATTGTATTAGCAAAATCCGATGATTTGCAATACACACCTTAGTGAAAATCCTTTGCCATCAGTAGCTGTTTGAGGCGGAGTCTCAAGCAAGACAAGCACGCACTAGTACGAATAGTTTCCATAAGAAGTTAAACTTAGAGCTGTAATTGCACTAGCAATGCAATAGCATATAGCGGGTACTTTAGAAATTATTTGTCATTTCCACGAAATGATTTTCATTCCTGATTTACAGCTATGTTCGTAGAATGGACTAATAATCCTTGCATTTCTTTACGTTAGCAGCAACAGAGAAAACTTTACCTAAGTACTGCTCAAAAAACACATTGAAATCGTATAGGGGAATTTGTAAAAGAAAAGCTACCCAAAATTTTAAAAATTATCGCGAACTAATACAAGGCGCGAAGAAGGAAGATAGCCTGTGTTACCTGACTGATGAGCAACGCAGTAGTAGTTTGGGAGAAAATTAAAAATGGGTAGGTTATTTTTTACATGTTCCCTAAATCACCCCCAACAGCAAGAAACACTCGACATCACAATTTTTAACATTCAAAAGTAAGCGCTTTGAAAACAGCAAATCTACTTATCATTGCCATACTCACCTTGACGCTCGTAGGAGGAAAAGCTCAGGACATCCATTTCTCCCAATTCGGGAATTCGCCCTTGAATTTGAATCCCGCGCTGACTGGCATATTTGAAGGCGATAGAAGATTTATTGCCAACGTTCGCGGTCAGTGGAACGATACTCCCGACCCAGATCCTTTAACTTACCGAACGCTATCCTTAGCCTACGATATGAGTTTCCCCAACAAAAACTATCAGAAAAGATTCTTGTCTGCGGGTGTCCTACTCAATTATGACCGAGCAGGCGATTCTAAGCTGACTACTTTTAATTTAGGGTTGACCGCTTCCTACACCATCCGAGTGACCGATGGATTATATCTGTCCGCAGGTGGGATGTTTGCTTACAACAACCGCTCTTTCGATTTCGGTGATTTGCAATTCGACGAACAGTACGACACAGGTCAAGAGTTTTCCGTACCGCAATTCAATCCCGATTTAGGCAATGGCGAATCCTTTGCACCCAATCCTTCTGTTAATTTATTCGATGTCTCGGGTGGTTTCAATATCCATTATCGTCATCCCCAGCGTTTAAAGAGAATTTCTGCTGATTTGGGTGTTGGTTTCATGCACTTCAACGAGCCAGAACAAGCCTTTTTCAGTGAAGATGATAAGGAAGTGCTGCCGCGTCGCAATAGCATTTATGGGCTGAGTAGTATTCAACTATTCGATTCCAAATGGGATGTACTCGTGAATGCAACACACCAGTTCCAAGGGCAGCACCGCGAAACCCTAATTGGTGGTGGACTCGCCTATCATCATAAGTGGGGACAAGAAGAGGGATACGATATTCAATTGATGGTCAGCCGCAGATTGAAAGACAATTGGATTCCAATGATCGGATTCCAGCACAGAAACTGGCGCGTGACGGGTAGCTACGACTGGAACACTGCACCCTTTAGAGCACCTTCTTTGCGAAGAGTAGGCTACGAACTTTCGATTATCCATATTTGGTCGACGGTTAAAGACGTACCAACTAAGATTTGTCCAGTATATCTGTAAGGAGGATATGCACAATAGCTAAGAGCTTGTTTGGAGCAGGATCGAACTGTAAATCAGTAGTTTACGGTTCTGGCGAAGAAAATAATAGCAACTTTATCGAGCTAAATGAGCGATTATTTTCAAAGTCAGGTTCGGAAAATACTGGTTTGCAGGAAGATAGTGTTCCAAACATGCTCTAAATAACGATAGATAACCGCAATGACCAAACATTGCCATACAGGAACGATGAAAAGATTAGATGTTTAAATTACTGTTCACCAGTTAGTTTCTCATTTTCATTTTTACTTTAACTTAACTGCTAATTTCACTCGTTCCATACCTAAATAATAGTCGTAAGATGATATAAAATAAATACCAAACGGATACATATTTATGAGACTCTTATTTTTACTCAGTACATTTTTGCTCATCACTACGCTAACTTTTGGGCAAAATGAAGCATACACAATAAAAGACAGCCAAGCGAATTTCAAAAAAGTGTTGAAGCGAGCGCAAAAAGAGCGCAAAAACAAAAAATATAAGCGTGCATTGGGTTTGTACGAGGCGGCAATTGCTATAGACTCAACGGACACAGAAGCACTCTATGAAATTGCAACCCTTTACGATAGTTTGAGTGCATATGTGGCAGCAGATCGTTTCTACGATAGAGCTGCGGAAAGCGATAATAAAAAAGACTATCCCTTGATAGACTTCCGACATGCGAAAATTTTACAGATTTTGGGGGATTACAGAACTGCTATTGAGCATTACGAACAGTTTAGAGCAGAACATCCCGAACTGGCACGCGAAATCGTCTATAGAGATGCAATCATTCAAAATATCGAGTTCTGCAAAAAGGCAGTCCGACTGGAAGAGGAGAATGTCTCTATCTACAGTGATATCAGGAATGTTGGTGATCCAGTAAATGATATGTCAAGATTGACCTCAGAATTTGCGCCTTACGAGGAAAATGGCGAGTTGTACTTTTCTCGCTTCAAAGATGCAGATTTAATGCCAAATGGCTCAAATTACGATCTAAAAGTGTATAAGTATCGTCCTTCGGATTTGGGGGTCAACAAAGCGGTACGTACCGAAGATCAAAATGCCTACATTGCGATTAGTATGGATGGCAATCATTTGTACGAAGTCGGCTGTGCGAATGTGACGAGAAGCTCCATTAACAAAGATTGCAAAATATATAGAAGAGATAAAACCAATACGGGACAGTGGTCAAAA
>JBCDKV010000121.1:0-10109 GCA_038746215.1 Bacteroidota bacterium
ACATACTTGTAAAAGTTTGCGCAAAAAACAAGACTTTTGAAACAAGTAGCACGTAAATAATTGATTATAAAACACATAGCCACAGTAGAAACACATAGTTTTTTTGCAAAAAAACGCTATCCTATGTGTTTCAAAAAAAGTACGTGTTGCAGCTTCGCTGCTGTAAGACTATGTGTTGAAATTAAAAATGTCCAATAGTGTATTTTGAAGGCATGTGAGCGTATAATTACTTTGATATGTAGGTATCTACAGGAAAGTCATTCGATCTATATTTAAAAAAAAGTCCTTTTCACACCTAGACATAATAAACAATATCACTTATGAAGCATATTTGCTGGTCTATCGTCTTACTATTTGTTTTTGCTTGCACCAATGATAAGCTGCCGCCCCCCGAAGAAATTCCAGAAGACGCTGATGTATGGACAGGACCGACCATCACTTTCAGTAAGTTACCGACTAGCGATCCAACGGCAGCAGAAAATCAAGATCGCATTACAGACAACGTCTGGATTACGAGAGGCAACAATGGTGGACAGATTTACAACGCCATAGAAGAGATGGGTGCCAACAAACGAGAAAGTCCAATGGGAACTTTGTGGGCAATCGGTAAGATTAGAGACTTGAATCGCTTAGATTTTCAACCATTCCGAACCGCAGTTGGACGTCCAAAAGAGGTGGTCGGCAAAGATTTGGTATTATTTTTGAGAGAAGATGAAGTCTATCTCTCGGTGAAATTTACGGCTTGGGGACAACAGCAGATTGGTAGTTTCTCTTACGAACGGTCTACGGAAAACTAAACGAAAGATGCTATACTCCATTCGGGACAAAAAAGTGCACTTTGCTCTCTTGACATTTCTAAATACAAACTACCACGTATGCTTTCAAATTTGGCGTCATCGAGCCTGCCAAATTTGACCAAGGTTTTTTAAGGATAAAGAAGTGATAATCGCTTCTTTGTCCTTAAAAAAACTTGATTCGCTGAGGAGATGTCGACTTCCTCCTCAGCGAAAACTTACCCTCTAATTTAGAGGTAAATGATGTGAATAAAACCTATCTTTTTTCAAAAAGGAAAGTGCTTTTTTACACCGTTTGCATTATAGATGGGAGTCGCTAGACGTGCAAGCGATAAGATTGAAGTATCACTTTTGTGACCAAATATACGCCATTACTCAAAGAAAGCGTCGCTGCAAATCGGGTGTTGGCATCCAACAACTTTCTTGTTTCCCAAACCATCGATAACGATTTCTAGCAATCCAATTGTAGATGCCATCTCTGATGAAGCGCGGAACGATCTTCAATACGCGAAATACGGGCCAAAGCCCACCGAGGTGTCGAGTCGCTTCTAGTGGCGCATCGGAATGGGTATATGCTTTGCCTTCATAGATCAAAACGACGCTTTTTAGATCCGCCACGGGTAGATCAAATTCCTTTAATAAGGCACGTCCTGCATCTGATTGTAGGGAAGCAAAACGCAACTTTGCCTCGGGATCAATTTTAATGACAAATTGCACGAAGCCATTGCACAGATTACAGACCCCATCGAATAGTAAAATTGGATGTGTGGTGGTAGTTGCTGTTACTGGTGCTGTTGTCATAATTTTATTTTTTATCTAGCTGGCGTTTGGTTACTCTTCTAAGATTAGAATTTGAGTTATTGGATCGGTAAGCCCTAAGGATTGCCGAGCCTATTGTTACGAGCTGCTCGACAAGTTTATCCACTTGCTTGACATCATTTCTGTCCAAAAGGGCTACCCCAATTGCTAATTTTTATGAAATAAAAATTAGCAATTGGAGCACTAAAGTGCCAACTACTTTTATGACTCGGATAAATATGTGCTTCCGCCCGAGAGAATTACCAAGTATACCTATTGCGCGATTTCTTTGCAGTGAATGAGACTTTTGTACACTAAACACTTTTGACGCCTGAATTTGTGACCTAGAACATGTATGATTAGTTTTGTGTCTGATAGTAAATTATATTCTTTAAACCCACTTACGCAGCTACTTTGTTCAGCTTCGACGGTAAAAAATCAGCCATTCTTTCTCTTCACTCGCTCAGGCTGTAGTCGAAAAGACCTTCGAAGTTCCACTTTCGAGCAACGTAAACTGTGCAACCAATCTAAACTTCAAAAGTCTATCGCTGCCCTTAAAAAGTGAAACCTACGCCCGCACGAATCCATCTGCCTGGCATGGTCACGAGATTGGTTTCGCGATAAGTTTCATCCAGTAGGTTGGTCGCTTCTAGGAAAGCATCCAAACGATTGCCTCGCCAAAGTAGTCGCAAATCAACGAGGGAATAATCCTTTAAGTTAACGCGATCCAAATACCTAAATCGGACATTAGCAAAGAGCTGTTTGGTGATTTTTTCCTCCAAACCAAAAATAAATTGGTGGCGAAGATTTTCTAATACATATTGTGAAAAAGCGACGTCTCCATTGTCGAAAGTGGCATCAATATAGGTGTAGGATACATCCAGCGAACTGATACCAAGCAAGTTGTCCTCTAGTTTCAACAATCCAGCAAATTCTAGACCCGTCATATTAATCGCATTAAAGTTCTGCGCTCTCCAATCTTCGTCTTCCGAAGCTCTCGTCCAGTCAATTAAGTTTTGACCGTTTCGGACAAATGCACCGAGCTGTATATTCAAGTTACGCGTATTGTATTTTAGCCCTAACTCAGAAGAAACCGCCGATTCTGGTTGTAGCAAGGCATTGCCTTTGTTGCTTGGACCATCGTAATAAAGATCGGTATAGGTAGGGACGCGATAGGTGTAGCCGATACTTCCGTAAGTTCTGAGCTTTTCGGTGAGCTGGTAGCCTACTTCGACACCTGGCAGGAGATTGGCTTCAAAATCAGAGAAATGGTTAAAGAGAACGCCTGGCGTCACGTCCATTTTTCCGCCTAACCAACTAAATCTATGCTCCAAAAATATACTGGTTGCAATTCTTTCCCGAATCCCTAAATTGGTACTATTGATGTTTACTCTGTTCAAATCAATGCCAATGCCCGTCGTTCCCCACGCACTACCATAGCTCGTATTGATTTCCAGCCCTGCGACATTGGTGGTGTGTATATTCCGAAAACCATCGGGCATGTTTCTCATAAAGAGATAATCGTCGTGATTTCTACGCCAATACGCTCTGGGCTTGATGACCCAATTTTGCTTTAATATGCGATATTCTAAAGCCAACAGACTCGTGCTAATTTCTTCGTACTGATTCCTATAAACGGAATCATTTCGCCCATAAAATTGATTTGCGCCGAATGCTCTTTCCGTAAATCCAGCGATCAACCGCAATTCATTGTTGAATACGTCGCCATCGGCTTGGTAAAAGAAATTATTGATGTCATAATCCGTATTGAATCGGTAGCCATCCGAATGATCTTTGGAGAAAGAAATATAGTGATTAGATTTTTCATTGCTGTAGGCTGCTGAACCTCTAAAGCCCAAAAGACCGTTCTGCCCTGCTTGTAGCTTGACTTTCACGAACTGCTCTTCTGGCGTTTTCGTGATAATATTGATAGCACCTGCAAAGGCATTTTGACCAAAAACACGCGCGCCAGGTCCTTTCAAAACTTCGATGCGCTCGATATTTTCTATATCTATGGGCAAGTTCATGGCGTGGTGTCCCGTCTGTGGATCACTCATTTTTATGCCATTAATTAGTACTAGTGTCTGATCGAAAGTCCCCCCTCTGATGCTCACATCCGTCTGTACACCGTGTACGCCACGCTGCCGAATATCAACGCCCGCTACGTATTGCAATAGTTCGGGTACGCTAATGGCAGGAGCAGCTTCAATCTCTGCTCTGGTGATGACCGTAATGCTACGTGATGCCTCCGAAAAAGGCAGTTCTAGACGATTTTCCCTGATGATCACATCTTCTAGCAGCACGCTCATGCTGTCCTTTTGCTGGGCGATCAGTAGGCTGGTCAGGAGTACTAATAATAAGGTGTATAAGATTCTCAAATTCATGTTGATTAGTTTTAAAATCGGAGCGCGAATTTAGTACTAATCTTCAATTTTGATAATCAGGCAAATGAATTAGGTCAATAATTGCTATTTGGACAACCGCAAAAAATAACCACTACAATCAAGGTTTCAGCACGATCTTGCCCATTGCTTTGCGTGCTGCGATCCAATTCAGTGCATCTTTTGCTTGCTCCAATGGATAAGCCTTTTGGATGTGCGGTTTGAGTTGTCCCGTCCCAATCCAATTCAATAAAGTTACATGATTATTGAGTCCTTCGGCGGGATGGGTCTCTAAAAATTTACCCCAAAATACGCCTACAATTTGGCAGGATTTAAGTAGTGGTAGGTTGAGGGGAACGTGCGGAATATTTCCCGCCGTGAATCCAATGACCAAATGGCGACCACCATAGTTCAATCGACGCAAAGCGACTTCTGAATAGATACCTCCAACGGGATCGCAAATGACATCAATGCCAAAAGGTAATGCTTTCAGTGCTGTTTTGAGGTCTTCTGTTTTGTAGTTGATGAGATGGTCTGCGCCGTATTGCTCGCAAAGGGCTAGTTTCTCTGCTGTGGAGGCGACCGCTACTACTTTTGCGCCCATCAATTTAGCCAATTCAATACAAGCAATTCCGACACCACCCGCTGCTCCTAGCACCAAGACCACTTCTTCCGCTTGCAGGTTCGCTCGATCTTTGAGGGCATGATAAGCAGTACCGTAAGTAACCAAAAAAGAAGCACCCTGCTCAAAACTGACACTATCGGGCAAGGGTAGACACTGCATAGCGGGTATAGTAATCTGTTCGGCAAATGCTCCAATCATCTGAAAACCAGCGACTCGCGTCCCGACTTCTAGGTATTTTGCTTTCTCACCAGTGGCAGTGACAACGCCCGAAAATTCAGAACCTGGTGTGAAGGGTAGGGGAGGCTTAAATTGGTATAGTCCTTGTACCATCAAATTGTCTGGAAAATTGACGCCTGCTGCTTTGATGTCGATGCGAACCTCATTCGCTTTGAGTTCAGGTGTGGCTAAGTCTTTAATTTGTAGGTTTTCTACGGGACCGAAGGTTTCGCAAACTAGTGCTTTCATGCTGTTTTATTGATTAGGAATGAAAAATGAAAATGAAAAATGAAGATGAGAAGTTGAAAATGAAAATTAGGATGAAAAAGAAAAAATCAAAAATGAAAATGGAAAAATTGAGTGGGATGTTCAGGAAATTTAGAAATTGAAAATATAAATCTGTGAACCGTATTGCTCTTAGCGATCAGCAAATTTCTTTTTGATAATTAGGGTTGTACGAAATCTTTGGTGATGCCTGAGAAAAATTTTAGTAAGGCTCTTGAGATCGCGCAACAAGTATATCCAAAAGAACTTGCTGAGCACACTAATTACAAAATTTTCTAGCATTGTGATCTTCTTCCGTCATCACTATAAAATCTGATATGCGAGATAAAAACTCCATCTATCGTAATCAGTACTTATGTTTAAATATTGTGCTAGAATGTTTCTAGAAGATAAATACCTTGCGCCAAACTTGAATTTGTTTTTGTTGAAGCCCACGCCGACAGCGAAGCTATTCTCGTTTAAGCCCAGCAATTCGTTACCATCTGCAAACACGATGGGAATATCACTATCAATAGAAAAATTTGAAATGTATAGTGCATCCAAATAGAGCTTAGCATCTGCATCCTTTCGCAAGAAGAAAAATCGCCTTAGACCACCTGCAAATTCAATCGCAGTATAATCTAAGGTTACATTATCGTTGGCTGTGGAAACTTCGTCCCTGTACTGTTTATAGGTAGGCACAAATAACACTGACCATGTGTTGTTATTGAATGGCAAGATGTATTGCAGTTCTAATCCTAGTCGCAGTATCGGTTTGGCGTTGAATTTAGTTTCGGGTGTAACGACAGAAGTGCTATTGATCTGTAAGGACGCTATCGTAAAGCTAGGCATGACGCTCAGACTCAACAATTGTTGCTTTTCTCGTTCGTCGTAAATCGTGTAAGCAGCACCTTCACATTCATTATTTTCCAAGAAATGCTTTTCCAATGACTTGGAGGTGTATCGAATGGCACTGAATTGCTTGATGCTCCATTCCTTGCAATTAACGTGCTGCCAAAGTTGTTGTTTGTACCTATTGTTCTCCGAGATGCTGTTACTATTATTGAGGTATCTTTTGCTCACGAGTTGCTGAATGTTATCGCCTTGGTTGTAGAAAAAGCGTTGCGTGTCATTGGCTCGATAGGCGTATAGACTACTCTCACCTTCAATAAGTACCTTTAGAAAGAGTTGTTCCTTTGACCACAGTGCGCCTCTTTCGTAGCTCAAATCGCGAACCTTATCGCTACTTCGGTCGATATTCACCCAAAAACTTTCAAATTTTGATACGCCATCTATGCCAAAGGCTTTAACATCCGCTACGCCTGCTTTTGTTATTGCTCCACCTTCCGAAAACTTGTATTGAATCTCTTCTGGATTGCTGAACCAATCTATATTCTTGATCCAGCAAGCTTGTTTTTGCCCATCGTTGTTAATGATATAGCCACGTTCAAATTGAATTTGTGAACACAGAAAACTGGGAGACATCGTAAATAGTGCAATGATACACAAGGTTTGATGAATATGTTTTATCATTTGTTTTGTAGTTTTGAACTGTCGCCAATCGATTTTTAAATAGCGGTGTACAAAGATTTTGAGTAATACTCGGAGTAAACCCCCGAAAGCTACTGAGATCGCTAAAAAGTATGCTTAATAATTTTCTTCAAATAGGAATGAGTTTGTTTTTGGATATACCTGCTTTTATTTACTTAAACATGTTTTACTGTTTGTAATAGTAGAAGTTGCAAAGGATAGCAGTTATTCTACTGCTATTATTGACAGAATCTGGGCGTATACTGAACATGCTACTATTTGGCGTAGTTGAATAGACAGTAATTGCAGATCGACTTGCTCGATTATTCAAAAACATAGCATGCCAGCACGCGAACAAACATATCCACCAGCCCAAAAAGAGGAATTTCAGTGGATGGATACCGTATCCGATTTCCTCGATTCCAAATATCGCATTCCGTTCACTGACATTCGGTTTGGTGCGGACTTCGTGATCGGACTCATCCCAACCGTCGGGGATGTTTTTAGCTTTGGATTGTCCTCGGCACTCATCATTGCGATGGCAAGGCATGGGGTGAGCGCAGGCGTATTATTACGAATGATCGGTAATTTGGTCATAGATACATTGGTAGGCGCAATTCCCATCCTCGGTGATATTTTCGATCTGACTTATCGAGCAAATCGCCGTAATTTTGAGTTGCTACAAAAGCATTACGATGAAGGGAAGGGGGGCAATACGATGGTCGCAGTGCTGACAGTGATTGCCGTCTTGATCGGTATTTTGATTTTGATCGGCTGGGTATTATGGCGTTTTTTAGCTTGGATTAATGCTGTGCTGTTTGCTACTTAGTATTTATCAAATGAAGTCTTGACAAGTTTATCTACTTTTATCTACTCGCTTGACATCATTTCCGTCCATAAAATTTCTTGAGCATACTTGTTGCACAATTTCAGGAACTTTACAAGGACTTGTTTTGAGTATTGCATAAGACTTCGTGCACGCTTAAATAAAAATTAGCAACTTGAGAACTAAACTATCAGCTACTTTTGCGATTCAGATAAACATGTCAAAATCTGAAAACAAAATCGCTAGCCCAAGAACTTGAATTTATTATTTCATCATTCCTTGGACCGATGATTCGATTCTTGACATCGACTTGTCAAAATGTACAAAATTGGGTCAGATGTAGATGCTGTTATCATTTTATTTTGTCCTGTATTGCTGTTGAATAAACTGGTCAGAAACGAATCATTTTCTTGTATGATCTGCTGATTATCAGTGCTTTGCTGTTATTCTGTCCTGTTTCCTAAAGAATGATCGTATCAATATATGAACAAGTGTTGTTTTGTCATCCCAATTATCTCACCGAATTTTACATGATTATTTAGTAGTATTTAGGGTGTACGAAGTCCTATTTTTCTTAGTGTTTTACTCGAATGTAGCCTGAGTAAATGTAAGAAATTCGCGCAACAGGTATGCTCAGTAAGTTTCTTCGGACGGAAACACAAATTTCAACTTATTTTTCTCTCAAAAATAAGTTGAAATTTGTGTTTCCGTCCATAAAAAACCTTTGGGCATACTTGTTGCGCGATCCCAAGGAATTGACAAAGGCTTATTTGTGAGCATTGCTCAAAACTTCGTACACACCTAAATAGTGCTTATCAACAATTTCGAGTAAAAAACACATAAGAACACTAATGCTATGAGCGATCTGATCAACTTTGCTAGACCACGAAATATTAGAAATTGCAGGTCAGTAATAAGTGAAGTTACAGAAAAACTATGCTAGTGTACTCAACTGGAAAGCCTCTTTAGCACGTTATACTAAAGAGGCTTTCTTCGTATCATCAAATCGAATACGATAAATAGCTTTATATCCCAATATCACAAGTAAAATTTAGCCATACCAAAGTCAAGCATATGGTAAAACAGCAAGTAATAGAAAGCACTCAAAAGTACGATATAGACTATCTGAACGCCGTCTTCACCCCGCTGAATTACGAAGAACGGCTCAAAAAGCTCTACGAAGTTTTTCCCAGCAACGAAATTCTACTGACTTCTTCTTTTGGAACAAAGTCGGTCTTCATCCTCCACCTGCTCCACAAATTAAAGCTCCACCAAAAAGTTTACTTCATCAATACGACCTATCATTTTCAGGAAACATTGGATTATAAAGACCAATTGATTGATCTATTTGATTTGGAAGTAGAAGAAATACGTCCTAAAGAAGTCGAAAATCGGATCACTAGAGAACAAGAATGGTGGCTCAAACACCGAACAATGTGCTGTAGTGTCAATAAAGTACTACCGTTAGAACCGATCAAAATGCGGCATTCCGTTTGGATGTCTAGCCTAATGTCTTATCAAACCAGTTTCCGTTCTAATTTGCGCATTTTTGAACTACAAGGTGACATCCTCAAATTTCACCCACTCATTGATATAGCAGAAGGCGACTTCCTGTACCAGATGAGCTTCCATAAATTACCGAAGCATCCACTGGAAGCGAAAGGCTATGGTTCGGTAGGTTGTACGCATTGTACTGCAAAAGGAGAGGGGAGAAGCGGTCGTTGGAAAGGCAGTGCTAAAAAAGAATGTGGTCTGCACCCTGATTTCTTTAAAAAGAAAATGCAGGCAAAGAAAGCGAACTGATAGATTTAGCTGGTGCAACGGAAGCATCACTCGAAAAATTACGGAACTACTCTAAAGAACGCTTGCTCGGTAGTCGAGTACCCTACCTGTGGAAGCCTATCCCGAAGATGATATGGCACATCTATCGGCGAAAAGCGGCTTGTATGCTCGTATTTTCACGGAAGGCTTATTCGGTATCATTCCTACTGAATTGAATCGCTTCGAGTGTACGCTACACTTACCTAAAAGTTGGGATAAAATGAGTTTGCGAAAAATCAAAGCCTTCGGTCAAGACTTTGACTTATCTGTAAGCAGAACCAAAAGTGGAAAATTGAAAATCGAAGTATTTGACAATGAGCGGGAGCAAGTAGTGATGCGTGCGAAGTATAAGGAGGGGGAGAAGGTAGTTGTTGAGTTTTAGAGAAGGATAAGTCTTCACACGACCCGAACCTCCTAAAAACAAAAAAGGGTAACGACACAACCTAAGTTGCGCCGCACCCTGTATAACCCCAAAAAACCAAATTCTTTAGGTCTGTTTTGGTGTAGTATAATAGAAAAACGTCTTCCAATTCAAATTGTTTCGGTTTAGATCATTTTTTTTTGTTTTTTTTATCCATACGCACCAATAACTGTTGGTCATAATCGAGGTGAAGCTGTTTATTTTTGGCTTTGTCGTGTGCTAAGACCCACTTTGCCATGGGTGCAATTACCTCTCTTTCAATGGTTTGTTGTAATGGACGAGCGCCGTATTTTGCATTGAAGCCTTCGCTGGCTAGATGTTGAATCAATCTTTCGGAAAAACTTAGTTCCAAGCCTTGTTTGACAAAACCTTCCCGCTTTTTCAGTTCCTTTAGCTCCTTGTGTAAGATATTTTCTACATTTTCTCGACTGAG
>JBCDKV010000122.1:0-10099 GCA_038746215.1 Bacteroidota bacterium
ACTACACTAACGAAGAACTTAGCGTCTGTCTTTCCTCCGAGGGAATCATAAGCTACGTACTGCTAAGTCTGAGAGCAGCAACTATACCCCTTACCATTTTGGTTCAAGCGTAGCAATGTCCTTTCGCTTGTCTCGTCTAACGAAGGTTCAAACAGTTCAATTATTTTACGCTTATTCTCCCTTCCTAGCTCCCTTAGCTAGTGACATTCTAGCTATTCAAAGAAATCTCACAACTCCTTCTCTAGTAGTAGGGCTACATTGTTCCCGAAGCTTCCCACCTTGCTGTTACCAGCAACGCAGGTTCGGGTAGGAAACGAATAGCAACATATTCGGTCAGTTCGATTAACTTGGCACGATAACCAACTTTTTTGTTAACCTACTGACATTATAGTAAGCGACTTCTTGTCGCACCAGACATTCGACGATCCATGTCCTATTTTTGAGGGGGTGGAAGACTTAGACGATCAAGGGATCTCTATCGGCGCATATTTGCTTAGTAAATTTAGTCTTTTTAGTTCTTTGTAGATAAGGTAATACAGCATTAAAGCAATATGTTTGATAAACATCCACTTGAATGGAAGAACTGCCACGAGATTTTTGTTAGTTTGCAGTAGTAGTATTTTTGTATTAAGTAGGTGGACTTAAATAAGCGTCATAATTTGAGCGAGTTATTTTTTGAGCTAAAAGTGCTTCAAAATCGTTGCATAGCCGTAGCTACGGAACTATTTTTAAGCGCTTTTATCTCAGAAAAGAGCCGCTCAAAAGTGTCGATTATTTGAGTCCACCTGCTTACCATCAATCATCGACAATTAACGTGGACATGAAAGTGAAAGACGAAGCACAGAAAATTTCTCCGCTAGCAACACTGACAAATGCAGTGCCAAACGAATCGACCTCAGCGACGGAGCGACATCCCGATGTGTACACCACCTACACGCCTGACCAAGTCGTTGCCTACGAAAGAACATCCCCTAATAGGTTTCTATTTCAAACCAAGAATGGTGTCCAGCTACAGGTCACCGTCCTAAGCGAGCGCATACTACGGTTTCGATATACCTTTCGCAAAAAATTTGAGCGCGATTTTTCCTATGCCATCGATCCCAATTTCAAGGCAAAAGAAGTCGGTATACAGTTTGCAGCCCGTACCAATACTTTTTCCATAAAAACGACGCATTTGCATTGTCAGATCAGTAAAGATCAACTGCTACTCCAAATCTACAATGCGCAGCAAACACTAATTTGTGCAGACGCAGCACCTTATCGCGCACTTTCGACTTTACTACACGGACTTGCCGAAGTACGCATTACGCACCAAGCCAACGAAGCGGAAAATTATTATGGTCTGGGGGACAAATCTTCTAAGTTGAATCTGCGGGGACAAATCAAACAGAATTGGAACACGGATTCTTTTGCTTACGAAGCAGATCGCGATCCTTTGTATCGGACCATTCCATTTTATTTTGGCTTGAACAATGGACTGTCATACGGTGTCTTTTTCGACAACACTTACCGCTCCCATTTCGATTTTGACAGCAAGCATCAAGGTCAAACTAGCTTTTATGCGGAAGGAGGAGAAGCGAATTATTACTTCTTGTATGATGATACGCTGACGGGCGTTGCAGAACAGTATACTCAACTGACGGGTACTGCCGAACTGCCACCGCTTTGGGCATTGGGCTTTCATCAGTGCCGCTGGAGCTATTATCCAGAAGCGCGCGTAAGAGCTTTAGCCGCAGAATTTCGGGAGCGACAAATTCCTTGCGATGCCATCTATCTGGATATTGATTACATGGATGGCTATCGTTGTTTTACTTGGAACAAAAAACACTTTCCCGATCCACAGCAACTCATCGGGGAGATGGAAGCAGCAGGCTTTCAGACCGTCGTGATGATTGATCCAGGACTGAAAGTAGATGAAAACTATTGGGTTTATCAGTCTGGGCTGGAACGTGAAGTCTTCTGCAACCGAACGACTGGTGAAACGATGATTGGTCCAGTTTGGCCGCCCGAATGCGTTTTCCCTGACTACACTCGACCCGATGTGCGAGCATGGTGGGGAAAGCTTTATCAAGAACTCTATTCGGAGCAAGGCGTCAGCGGTTTTTGGAATGACATGAACGAACCCGCCATGTTCAAAGTAGATCGCGCTACCTTTCCCGACAATGTGCTGCACGACTACGAAGGTGATTTGACCGACCATCGCAAAGCGCACAATATATATGGACTACAAATGTCACGAGCGACTACCGAAGGGCTCAAAAAACTAAAGCCAGAGAAACGCCCCTTTCTACTGACACGGGCAAGCTATAGTGGCGGACAACGATTTGCAGCGGTTTGGACGGGTGATAATGTAGCCAGTTGGGAACATCTGCACATCGCGAATACGCAGTGTCAAAGATTGAGTATCTCAGGTTTCTCTTTCGTCGGTTCGGACATTGGCGGTTTTGCGGGTGTCCCTACGGGTGAACTGATGGTGCGTTGGATGCAAGTCGGTATTTTCCATCCTTTCTATCGAATTCATTCGATGGGTAATAACGTAGATGGTGCCAGCGAAACCGATAAGGATGAGATCGAAGCAAAAGAGCGCCTCAATCGCTTAGACCAAGAACCTTGGGCGTTTGGTGCAAGCTACGAAGCACTGATGAAATCCGCAATAGAACTACGTTATCGTCTGCTGCCTTACATCTACACGGCTTTTTGGAAGTACAGTACACAAGGCACACCTATGATTAGGAGTTTGGTCTTCTACGATCAGCACGACCCCGAAACTTATGACAGAGAGGTTGAATTCCTATTTGGTGAACATCTCTTGATTTGTCCTGTCGAGCAAGCTACTACCAAAGAAGGTTTGATCGTAGAGAAAAAGGATAATGAAGAATTGACTGATGAACTAAGCTCGAAAATTGTGACGGAAGTATCCAATGAGGCTGTCATAGATTTTACTTCAACAGCAACTGAAGCAGATGAAGTACCAGTAGCAAAAACAGAAGCAGCAACCATACGTATAGTAGAAGAATCCCCTACCCTACTGGAAGCACAAGAAGTTTATTTACCAAAAGGAAACTGGTACGATTGGGAAACTAAGCAAAGATACGAAGGCAAACGATACCTTCAACTGCCTGTGCGCTTAGAGTATATGCCCATTTTTGTGAAAGCAGGAGCGGTGATTCCACAATATCCTGTTCAGCAATACGTGGGAGAAAAGAATATTGAGCAAGTGCGACTTGATGTTTTCTACCTCAACGGAGAATGCAAAAGTCAATTGTACGAAGATGATGGAGAAGGTTATGCCTATCGTCAGGGTAGCTATAAACTGAGAACTTTTCACGTGGAAGGCAATACACAACAATTGATCTTGACACAATGGAAAGAAGGCACGTATCAGGAGAGCTACACTTCTTTTAGGGTCTATATTCATGGTTTACCCAACGATCTATCTTTTTGTAAGGTAGACAATCGAAAAATACCCTTCGAACAAGATGGAGATATTGGCACGATTACGATTACTTTGTCGAAGAACTTTGGAGAGTTGGAGTTGGGCGTCAAAGAATAGATAAATTTACAAAGAATAAGCTACACCAAATGCTTTATATCGTTCCCACGCCGATCGGCAATTTAGCAGATATTACTCTACGTGCGTTAGAAATACTCCAATCAGTCGATCTGATTTTAGCAGAAGATACGCGCACTTCTAAAAAACTGCTCGATCATTACAAAATCGAGACGCCCATGCGTGCTTTTCACGCCCACAATGAGCATAAAGTCCTCCAGCAAATCGTGGAGCAACTCAAAGTAGGAACGAATATAGCCTTGATTTCGGATGCTGGAACACCTAGTATTTCTGATCCTGGCTTTTTATTGGCGCGCGCCTGCCAATCCAATGAAATCACACTTACTTGTCTGCCTGGCGCTACTGCTTTTGTCCCTGCCTTGGTGATGTCGGGCTTACCTTCCGATAAGTTCTATTTTGAGGGCTTTCTACCCCACAAAAAAGGTAGACAAACCCGCTTGAAATACCTCGCTATGCTTCCGTGTACTTTCATCCTATATGAATCACCTTACCGACTCGTGAAATGCCTGAAACAGTTGATAGAACACTGCGGTAGTGATCGTAGAGTAGCAGTGTGTAGAGAAATTTCTAAAAAATTTGAAAGTATTCAAACTGGAACATTAGAGGAAGTTGCTCAATTCTACGAACAGCAGTCAGTGAAGGGAGAGATTGTCATTGTAGTAGCAGGCTTAACCGACTGAACATTTATTGTCGTTTTATTATTTAGAACTAGGGCTGTACGAATTCTTGAGCAATGCTTGAAATAAATCTTAGTGAAGCTCCTGAGCGTACTTGTTGCGCGATCTCAAGAGCTTTACTAAAATTTTTCTCAGGTATCACCAAAAACTTCGTACACCCCTAATTTAGAACTATTATGCTTTTGGTACTTGATTCAGCAAAATTGGTCAAGATAAAAAATAAAACAACCGCTCAAATGCAAGTAAAGAAGAAAGTTTGGCAGCAATTCATTCCTCGCCCACTCGACGAAATTTGGAACTTTTTTTCTCGTCCAGAAAATCTGAACAAAATGACTCCGAAGGGCGTAAGCTTTGAAATTTTGTCCGATTTGGAAGGCATAGAAATGTATGAAGGCATGGTCATCCTCTACAAAATTAGTCCAATTGGCAACATCAAAATGAATTGGATGACCGAAATCACGCATATCAAGGAAGGTAAATACTTCGTCGACGAACAGCGGTTTGGCCCCTACGCATTATGGCATCATGAGCATCATTTTGAGGAACAAGCAGACGGTATTCTGATGACGGATATGCTACACTATAAAGTGCCTTATGGCATCATTGGTAGTATTGCAGATGCCGTTTTTGTGGATCGAAAAGTGGAAGAAATTTTTGGTTTCCGCAAAGAAGCCGTGGAAGAAATCTTTGGTTTTCAATCCAATCAAGTTTTGGTCTAAAGTGATATTTCACCCGACAGTATTTTGCTATAAAACAGCCTTGATCAATACAAGTAAATCGCACAAGCGATATACTCAGTAATTCGGAATAGATTGATCGTCAAAAAGCTGATCTAGCCAATGGCTAACAGCTAATTGCCAATAGCCCCACTAGCTTCTAGCGATAGTATCTAGAATCATCCAGTAAATTCAAGACGATCTCCCAAAGTTTTTCATAAGGAATATATTCTGTCTCGTAGTTCTGTTTCACTTGTGCCAATGGTACTTCTGCTAGGCGTTTCACAAACTTTGCGGCTCTTCTTTCCGTCGCAATCCGATTAAAACTTGCTTCCCCCACACAGACCAGCATTTTAATAAAGCAATTGGATCGAAACGTATTATTTTTGAGTAAATAACGATTGTTGTACCGCTGTACAGCAGCGATACGATCTATGAATTTATTGTGTTCTTTCCTGAGAATAGCAAACAAGATTTGAAGAATTAGAACTGGTACATTGGTAGAGCGTTTACCTTTAGCAAAAGCGGGTACTTCATTCAAAAACTTGGATACTTTTAGGTTGCGCTTTTTCGGCTTATTTAAAATTCCTGCTTCGATCAAAAATTTTAGGTAAGCTTCTATAATGATCCATGTCTCTAACAGTTCTGCGGGAGCAGAGGAAAGCACCTTCGATTTTTTCACTTGCTCGTAGTTTTCGTACACTTTTTCGTATTGTTCTGTATAAAAATAAAGTAATATGAGAAAATTAATGCCTCCTAACCAGTAGTTATTCTGTGTACTTTTTTGAATCGTTTCCTGAACGGCTTCTATTCCCTCTTCGTATCGTCCCAACTGCAAACAAGCAACGGCTTTTTCTTTGAGAAAATGATTGATTTGGTTTGGATTGGCATAAGGTTTATTCTTTAGATATTGGATTGCTGCGTCACAAGAATTTATCGTTCCCTCCAAATCTCTGTGAGCAGTATATATCATCAATTCTATAATACGAGTATAGACATGTAGTTTGAGAATATCATACTGTTCTGTGTATGCACTTAATTCACTATAGTATCTAGTAGTCAGTTCAAGATGTTTTTCAAAATCCGTTCGATCTTCTACGTATGTCGTTATCGCAAGTGCATAATAACTTTCTGCTAAATGTTCTATTTCTAATAGTTTACTAACTTCTTTATATCGACAATCATACGCCACAAATTTTTTTCTATTGCTATTAATGATACCATAATATCGCTTCAAAAACATATGAATTTGGCATTGAATATCGAAAAATTCAAACTGCTCCGCTTTCTTCAGGCTTTTTTCAAGTAAGTAAACGGCATTCTTATAGTAACTCCTGTTCATTAATATATTAGCTGCCGTTGTGTCTCGCAGCAAATCATAATAAGCACGCTGATATTTATTGAAATGAAGTTTGGTTTCATCTACAAAAAAAACTGTGTTGAGTAACTTAGAATAAAGCCGCTCTTTTAGTTCCTTATACCTTCTGTCCGTTTCATCTACGCCTTTTCCAAAGAAATGCTCTGCTGCTTCTCTATCTGTCTCGAAGCTGCTTGCTAACAGTGCTTCGTAAAATTCTTCCGAACGCCCTTTTTTGGGTGGGGGATTACCAATCACATCTATTCTTCTCAACCTAGATTTATCCAAAAACGAACTTAGTTCTCTTAACTTATCCATATCGATGCGTTAATTAGACGAATTAATAGCTTAGTTTAAAACCTTAAATAATTGAATAACAGACACTTACATAAAAAAACAATAAAATCAGAGTGATTGTTAGCACGTAAAATAGTCAAAAAAGTGCGTTGAATATAGTTTTTATTCGTATTAATTTTGTGAGCGTAAGATATGATCAATTCGAAGGGTAACTATAATTGTAAAGTTAAGCTTAGGGCTGTACGCAGCCTTGCTTTTCTTATTATCTTACTTGAATCTGAGTTCATGCTAGAAAATCATGCAATAAGTAAACTCAGACGAAAACATTAATATGAACTATAAATGAGATTAAAATGCTGTAGTAATTAAAAAAAATGTAGTGATTCTATGCAATCCGAAAGTAGGCAGTATGAAAAGACTTGCTTATTGAGTGAGCGGTTTCAATAGAATACTTTATAAGGCTGGAATAACTCCATTGAAAAAGTTGGCTTTTACAAATACTTTAATGAGTAAAACCAGTAAATAATGTCACTTTTTCAATTTTTTCAATTTTGTATTAAGTTGATCCTGAAATACCTATGCGTAAATTATAAGTTTTAAAGCAATAATGTACATACGTATTTTATTGCAAAAAGTGCCTGTGATACGGGTGACAATGCCTTCATATTTGCATTGTCAAACGAATTAATCACACATTTTCAAAACTTATTATCATGCGTACTTTCAATAATACAGCGGTTATCAATCCAACAGTTATAATAGCAGATATAGTTGGTATATAGGTATACTATGAAATAAATTAACCATAGAGTCATTCCGACAATCTATTGAATAAAAGCCACACTTAGAACATTACTCCAAGAAAATGAGTGCAAATTGTATTTTATTAAAACGTTTATTTACAATACTTTACGCATCTCATAAATTATATAACGCAAAAAATAGATACGTAAAAAACGAGCAGAAGTGCCTTTTCTGCTCCTAGTATCTATACTACCTTTGTATTGTAATTGAGAAACATTCGATGCAATTGTGGTCACATCCTATCCATTATTAAGGAAGCACCATATAAAAACACGTAAATAATTAGTTATTTGCGAGCAGATGTTAGAATACATCTATTTGCAAATCAACTAATTGTAGAATTTAGTGAAATCTTAATAGAGTTTTTGCATACGTAAGAAATGCACGAAAGTGCCTTTTCTGATGTTGGTGTTGTACTTACCTTTACACTATGAAATTACACAATCAGTTTTTGTTATCCCAATAGACCTGAAGATCAAAGTAGCTCGTGTAATAGTGCAGAGTCCAGAATCGTTATTAAACAAATCATTTGTGAAGTCCTTCCGAATGACAATTAAGGTTTGAAAAGCTATAAATAGATTCTGGCTCTGTTTTTTCTTTCCTGCACATCACGTTCTAATCCTTCTGGTAAGCATATGCTAGTTTCTCTAGTCTTATTTGTAGTTTTTTCAACACTTCTTCCGTATCATTCAAATTAGATAGTACAATTTCTTCTAGTGTTTTCTCGACGAAAAGACTGGAAACATCATGGTGGGCTGTCCTTTGTGTTTGTAGCTTATCAAGTTGTACTTCGATGTATTTTTTCACCTTAGCGGTACGCTCTTCCCAATGTTCCAATAGTAGGTGGTGGGCTTTTCTGTAAATGATTTCGCTTTTTTCTACCTTTTGTGTTTTCAGTCGGTAGGTATACGTAATAGAGTTGTAGTCCACTGCAATCGTATATTCTTGTGTACCTTTCTTAGTTTTCAGGCGATTGACTAGGCTGCCGTTACCATCATAAAAATTAGTGACGCTATGCTCACTAAGGCTCAAATTTTTGAATTGTTTAATCGTAATTCGGCTACCTTCAAATTTTTCGTCACTTTTCACCAACTCAAAATATTCTTCTTCGATGGGCAGTAGACGCTCTTCTACTTTGGTGTATTTGACCTTGGTTTCCTGATCTACTTCTTGCTCAAATTCTTGTACTTCTTTTTTCAGCATACTCAAATTGACCGCCATAGAATAGCCATGTTTCCGAATGGCTTCGCTCACAATTTCTTGTATCAATTCCAACTGAGTAGGTTTTGCCCAAAGACAATGTACCATCAAGAAACAATCTATCAAATCCACCTGCGCTCTACCGCTCAGAAAAGCAGAAGTGCGCAATAAACGAATAATCTTTTTCCAACGGCGATCAAAAACGGGAATCTGATTATCCAGATGGTTGGGTTTACTGTTGTGTTCTTCCACTTTCACTTTGACCAACTGAATGGTATTGAGCACTTCTGCTGGTACTTCTACCCGATTAATCGCTTCGTCCCAACCATCTAGTTCCGCTTGAGCAATTTTCAATGATTTTGGAATATCATCTCGATAGGGATCATCCGTATTGACGATCATTTGGAGAAAGTTGTCAAATTTTCTGATACCACCTACTTCCAGTCGCAATAGAAAGCGATCCCAAATGGGTGCTAGATTTTTGTTGGCAGGAGGTAATTCGTTAGAAGCAGTGATGATTCCATTGATGTTGACGAACATATCTTCGTCGCCATTACGATAAATTTTTTCGTTCAGAATGGTCAACAAAGCATTTTGTATGGCTGGTCCTGCCTTCCATATTTCATCTAAGAATATAATATTTGCGCTGGGTAGGTAGCGATCTGTGATGCGCTTGTATTGGTCATTTTCTTTCAGCTTTTTGATGGAAATGGGTCCAAATATTTCATCGGGCGTACTGAACTTACTCATCAAGTATTCAAAGGAAGTACCATCTAAAAAGGCGTGCTTTAAGCGTCGGGCAATTAGACTCTTTCCTACGCCTGGAGGCCCTAAAAGAAAAATACTTTCCCCCGCCACTGTACTGAGCAGCGCTAATTTCACAGCTTGCTCTCGTTCGTAGAGTCCCTTGCAAAGTGCTTGTAAAAGGGCGGCTATTCTTGTTCTGACCTCCGTCGCTATTAATGTTTCCATATGGAAAGAAACCCTAAAAGGTGAGATTGGTTTTCCAAAACTTGGACTATTCCACTTCACTAAGGCTTTCGGTGTAAGCTGCTACTGCTGCAATTTGTTCTTTAGTCAAAATATTTTTATACGGCGCCATTGCCTTTCGACCATTGGTGATTACATGTACACGTTCCTGCAAGGATAGCTCGGAGATCGTCAGATTGTACGCTCCATTTGCGCCCATATTACCTTTAGCACCGTGACAGATTACACAGTTTTTTTTGTAAATCGTTTTACCGTCAACTATCTTCTCTTTCCCACCACAAGCAAGAACTATTAGCATTATTATTATCGCCGCGAATCCTATTTTCTTCATCTATCACACTGTAAGTAATATTGTTAATTTGTTTAACTTAGATGTTGGACAAAACACAAATTGAAACACTAAGTACACTTAGAAACACTAAGAAAAGTAGCTAGTGTAGCTATGTAATCCCTTTCTCTTTTCTTCCGTAATCTAGTACGATTGTAA
>JBCDKV010000123.1:0-10094 GCA_038746215.1 Bacteroidota bacterium
AGCTATATTATTTGCACCAGTACCAACTAGCAGTTGCTGCTGATGAACTAATTTGCCAACCAAATCGAATAACTTAACTTCTATGTGTTGTTCAATAGAAGATTGAATGGATAAATTGATGTACTTATTGAATGGATTTGGGGAAACTGCTACCTCAAATTGAACCTTACTTTTTCTCACTTCCAAGCTAGTCTCATCATCGCCAGTAATAATGCTACTACCGCCTCCACAGCTTGAACTGCTTACACTGATTCCTCCAGAAACGGAGCAGCCCGTACGTACATCTTCAACTAGTATGGAATATGATCCAGCACTTATATTTTTGATAGTAGACTGAACATTATTACCATTTGCGATAACATTGTTGTTGCTGTCATACCACGTAAACTGTTTACATTGAGAACCGCCGCTAATCATTGCCTGTACGTCGAAGTTGGAGGAATTCTGAATACTGACAGAACATCCCATACTCAAAGATAGTGGATCATATATATTCCACGAACCAGCCTCAGCAGTACAGCCATCCTGATCCTGAACAATCACTTTATATGATCCCGCTTGGCTAGTACTCAAAGCATTACTATTTGAAAAATATTGGTTATTTCTCAACCATATGTAATTGTAAGGAGGATTTCCCCCACTAACGCTGATACCTATCGTACCACCTCCACTACAAGCATGATTAATACCTCCGTTATTACCACTGGTACAACTACCCACCACAGGTGAACTGATGACTACATTCGTACACGTTTGAGTATCGTCATCCAAATCATCATCCACAGGGGTACAATCTGAGCTGCTTTCTATCGTTACGAGATTTTCTACCATACAGCCATTATCATCTACTACTTCTATCCTGTAGAGACCTGCCGATAATCCCAAGATAGCATAGTTACTCAGGCTACTAGTCGCATTACCTTCATCTGCTCCATCTAAGTTTTTCCAGCTATAGGAATAAGGAGCAACACCACCCGAAAGATCAATAATTATCGAGCCTTTACTATTTGTTCCACCCTGACCACTTGGGCAGGCAGAGCCGATAGACTCAATTTCATCAATGACAAAAGTATTGCTATTACCCGTAATTTGCACAGTAGTAGATGCTGTGCAAGCATTGGCGTCTTCCACACTTATACTGTAGCTATCTAATGCTAAACCTGAGAAAATATAAAATGGACTGTCTGTTGTATAAATATCTCCTGTAGTCGTATTCGTGTAGATATAAGGTGGAATACCACCACTCAATGTAATAGCAATTTCTCCATCCGTTGCACAAAATACATCTCCTGTTTGTGCGCTGGCAATTTGGAAATTATTTGTGCCACTACTGATAGTCGTACCAGCATTGATCAGAATACCATCTACATCCGTAACCTGTACTTCATAAGTTCCCGCACTCAATCCTGTGATCTCATATCGGTTACTATTAGAAACTGCATCTGACCAAGTTCCACCTTGCAGTCTCCAAGCAAATGTATAAGGTGCATTTCCGCCAATGACTCTGGCGTGAATTGCTCCCGAAGCACCTGCACAGCCAGGCTCATAAGCAGTTAGTGACAACTCCATGCTTCCAAAAATTTCTACTGTCCCATAAACCACACAACCATTATTATCTTCTACTGCAACAAAATACTGCCCAGCAAACAAACCACTGAGATCTTCCGAATCATCTGCATCACCAAAACCATCATTTGACCAATCAATCGTGAAAGGAGCTGCACCACCCGTGATCGTCATATCTATTGCACCATTGTGTTTATTACTAATGGTATTAGTAGTTGCAAAACTCAAGGTCGGTGCACCAGCATCTTTGAGTTCGTATGTTGCTGTGAAGACACACTCGCTAGCATCCGTAATAGCGATAGTATAAAAACCTGCTTTTAATGAATCTGCCGTTATTCCGTCATCTCCATTCGACCATTCATAAGTGTACGGGCCAGTGCTTCCTGTTACAGCAACCGTGATCGAGCCAGTAGAATCTGCACAAGCAGAATTTGTAATGCTCGGTGTGACTGTAATATCGTTTTCATCTATCGAGCCAACGATCCTTACCAGCGTTCCTCCCACACAACCTGCGGTATCTCTTACGATCAACGAATAGTAGCCTGTATCCAGTCCGTTGATGATCGGACTTGCACTACCGTTTGACCACTCGTAAGTATAGGGTGGAAAACCACCATCTACTACAACCTCTATTGCACCATCACTGCCACCACAAGTCGCGTGGGTAACAATCGGTTCAACCGAAATCTGGCAAGCTGTGGAATCTGAGAAATCACCATCTACACAGCCGCCACCTTCGCCATTATCCCCTTTTCCAGTATAGCTATAAGCACCGAAACCATCGCCAGAAAGCCCACTGATGGATTCATCACTCGTACCGCCCGACTGTTCTGTGTAACGCATATTACCGTTTTTGTCTATTTTAGTGAAAAATAAATCTGTGCCGCCATTACTCGCTAAACTATTACCATTATCAAAGCTAGCTGTGCCGCTAAATTGACCGCCGATGATAATGTTACTAGCTTGATCTACCGTGAAGCCGCCCGCACGAAAATCGGTGGCATTGCCAATCTGATTGGTCCAAGCCACTGCACCATCTGATTCGTATTTAATCACAAAAGTACCTTCATTGCTGGCAGTCATAGAAATATTATCTTCATATAGCTTAAATCCGTTGTCAGCATTTACGACTACAATTACATTATCATCTTGATCGACTTTTAGCTCACTATCGCTGTAACCTGTGAAAGAAGCACCCAAACCATGTCCTGTTTTTACCCACTGTATTTGTCCCGCAGGATTGTATTTTGCAATGAAAAAATATTTGACAGCATTAGAGGGAATGGACTTGGTGATAAAATCAAATTCGGTTGTTCCTTGTATTTTCCCAGTCACATAGGTGTTGCCTTGACTATCCATATCAATAGATAAACCATCAATGCGAGAGGCACTACTGATCTGTTTTGCCCAAAGCACGTCACCATTATTATTGAGTTGGGTCACGAATATATCGCCCCCCAAATTTATGTCGTAGCCTAGGGTTGTCCCCGTAGTATTTGAACTCGTAAGCGTATTGTTATCGAACGCTATTGTACCGTTAAAGTAGCCCGTAATTCCAACATGACCATTTGCTCCCACTACCACATCTTTTGCAACATCATCCTCAGTGCCTGTGAATGTCTTGTTCCAACTGATATTACCCGTACTATCATTTTTTAGGACGAACACATCTCGGCGCGTAGAGGGATTAGGAGGAGCGAGCTGTGCTACAAAGTAACCCGTATTCACAATACTATTTGCATTATGATCTATGGCGTTGCTTTGGATGTTCAGATAGCCCGTGTTATCGCCAAAGCCCGTTTGCTCCCAAACTACATTGCCGTCGGCATCTTTACTGGTGAGGTTGAAGAAGTCTAGATTATTGAAAGTCTTAAATGTAGAAGTACCATCGTCATTGGCGGTTGGCGTAAAAGGAGCGGTGGTGCTATTGTTGTAGTTGGAGAAGTCTTGGTCGCAGGGATTGGATTTTTCGATACAAAACTCGTGATCTTTGATGACTAGAGTTTTGACTTCTGTATCCACGATTTGCCCATCACACAAGGTAGAGAGTTTGATTTCGTAGCTAGTATTATCTTGAAAACCAGATATTTGCGTACTTCGTGCGTTGGGGGATTGTACTGTTAGCTGAGCACCAGGAGCTAGTATTTTGGCTTCCCAGAGGTAGCTATCTGCTTCCTTTTTACTAGAATAGAATAGTGTCGAACCTGTTTCGCTAAAACATTTCAAACCTGTGGGACCTGCTATTTGAGCCTCCAAACCTCTAAAATCGTAAAGGGCAGTAGCAAACTCTAGGTTTGAGTCTGCATCACCAGGTACTCCAAATAGATTAAACGGCCATCTTTCGCGACTAGCCCGAACAGTAATAGACCCAATGATTTCACTCCATTGTACTTCGAGTGTAAGAGTTCTGTTATAATCAAACCTATTTTGATCATTTTCATTGTCTGGATCTGGAATTTCTAAAACTGTATTCCCTAGAGTAGGATTAGAAGATATAGGAAAGTTAAATGCTGTACTAACTATAGTACCGTTCTCCAAACTTACAGTTACTGTTGTAACTGTCGTCAGTTCGATTGTATATATACCGACCATGGTACATAAATCTTCCGATACTTTGGAAATACTAACTTCTGGATCTGCAGCAAAAATAACGCTAGGAATTAAATATATTGCCCAGAAAAATAGGATTAGTGTTTTTTTCATTATTAGATGATTTTATAGTGAACTTCGTGTTTTGAAATGCTGTATAAACATACAAATATATTGCTATGCTAGATCAAGTCATAGTTCACGTAATTAAAAAATGATATTAGTGTTATGTGAGAAGAATTACAATTTACCTCTTGAAGATGTCTTTTTTTATTCTGAGTAGATTATCCTAAATTTAGTAGACTTATTACGCCACAAAAATCAGTACTTTAGTCTCAATATGAGATTTCATGAATAGATGTGAAGAAAGATGATTTTCCGAAAGCAGTTTTGTATAGGCTCGTAACGCCTTTAAACTAAATTGTTTGGTAATCTACTCATTCACGTCTTATAAGAAAGATCCGTAATCCCTTTATTTACTCGCATAATAAGTCTAATAGACCTATCTTTTTTGCTCGAAAATAACACTTTGGCTATTCTAATGAACAACAAAAATTTGTAATATGTATTTTGCTGGCTACAAGAGTTATTCATGGGATTTGTTCTCAATATCAATTAATTGATGGCTAATTAGCTCATGTTTCAAAGGCTATTTATTGTATCTATGTAAATATTTTTTAGCTAAAGCATCAACTCTAATTGATTCATTTTCAGCTAAATATTTTTGTAGCAAAATTCAATAATCAGTTACTTACATATTAAGAAAAAGTATTGTTCAGTAGAATACACTTTGGCTATAGATTAATGGGATAGATTATTTCATTTCCTACTGCAAAGACGCCACTCCCATTTTCTATATTCGAGTAAGCGTTATTTGGTTCAGTAAAAGTTTGATCTAAAGAATTTGTAGATAATGATGTATAAAATTCATACCATTCCTTGCTAATACTCCTCCAAACAATCTTTGATTCGGAGGATACGGAATTAAGCCCTAACAGTATTGTGAATGAAAACTCTTCTCCATTAAAATTTTTATCACTGATATAAAATCTAGACCTGCCTCCTTTCAATTCAGGATTTAAAGAAGTCATATAGTTGCTAATATAAAAATTTAGTATATCTGATTCTTCATTCTTGCTCTTGCCTATAATTCTCAGCTCATAGTAATTCTCCTTTTCTTTTGGATCCCAAAATGTAATATTCAAACCATCTACAGAATCTACATTAATAAATGGACTAGCATGCTTTCCATCTCCTATATTTGGAATTAATTTACTCGAGACCAAAGGAACAAGTGTGGGCATTGTTACTTCCGCCTTAGCAAAAGGTAATGACTTCCCTCTAATAGAAAGCTTTAATTTACCTACATTTTTACCCAAAGGCTTATCTAAATGAGCAATATAATTGTTGCCAAAGAAATTATCGGGTCTTTTTTCATTTGGCAGATACTCAAATACTATTTCATTTCCATCTTCTTTTGATATTCTAACATCCAGTGACGGATTATCAATCAAAGGATCAAACAATAAGTTTTCATTTAAATTTGTATTGAATAGCAATACCTCATCTAAACCTATAGTTTCATCTATTTTTAAATAGAGGTTAGTGTCCTTATCTAACAATAGTGCATGTACAGCGAATTGCTTTTCAAAATTGGGTAACTCAATTTCAATAGGTTCTGTAAGAGAATTACAATTCCACAAAGCAAATATTACTGCAACTAAACAACTACTTTTTCTCATATTTACATCACGATTTTATAGCTTATTGATGGAATAATTGGGAACAGACCAATTGCTTCTACCTTAGATTCTAAAGTCGTTATTACACTTCCTTCAGGTGTCTTGACACTGGATAATCTTCGTAAATAAAATGGATTGAGATTATTGTACACGTTATACAATCCAAAAGACCAAATTCTGAAAAATCGTTTCTTTTGTTTACTCCAATCAAAAGCTATATCTAAACGATGATACTCTGGTAATCTGAAACTATTTTTCCCATCGTATATATCAATAAATCTATTTCCAGACCAGCCACTAAGTCGTCTATCCCAGCCCGTCGTGTAAAACCCACTAGCCAGCGTCACCGAATTCCCCGTGAAATACACCCAATTCGCAGAAAGCCGCATTCGATCATTCAATTGATAGCTCCCCGTTATGGCAATGTCGTGTCGGCGGTCGTAGCGAAAGGGAAAACGTTCTCCTTCATTGAGGTCGTCAAATTGTCGCCATGACCAAGATAGGGTATAGCTGAGCCAGCCCGTCCAGCGCCCTACATTTTTGCGAAATAGGAACTCTGTACCGTAAGCCCAGCCTTTGCCCTGCGTCACTTGTGCTTCCCAGTCTCTAGTATCAAATAGACCTGCTCCTGCTCGATAAGAAAGGACATTATGCATTTCTTTGTAGTAGCCTTCTACGCCCCATTCATAAGTTTGCCCGATTTGTCCAGCAAAACCTGCGGCGGCTTGCCAACCATCTTGGGGTAAAATATTCGCGGTAGCGGGTAACCACAAATCGGTGGGCAGTCCAATACCTGGATTGGTCAATAGATGGATATACTGCCGCATCTGCGCGAAAGAAGTCTTGAAAGCCACCGTTCGAGCTAATTTGATGCGACTAGCTAAGCGCGGCTGTAGGGAAAAATAGTTTTTTCCTGCTACGTGATAAGTCGAAAAATGTAAGCCACCATTGATACTCCAGCGATCATTTAATGTTAGTTCGTCTTCTACGTACCAAGCCGTTTCTAGAGGGCGCACTTCATTTTGTATGGTCGTGGTGTCTTGCTCAAAAAAGATACCTAGCTGTTGGTTGTCAATGAAGGCATATTGCGAAAAATTACCCGGTTTGAAAAAGTGCTGAATGACTGCCCCTCCAAATCGAATGTGGTGCTTCTCCCAGCGATCATAACTGAAGTCGCTTTTCAAGGCCACATCCTGTACCGCTGCTTGGTAGGATAGGTCATACTCTGATACATTTTTCACACCTGAGCTAGCCGTTAAATCAGTGCTAGCTGCATCTCGATTATTCAGCCAATAGTGCGTAAAATAGAGCTTACTTTCACTGCTCAGGTATTTATTCCACTTTTGCTGCCAGCCGACATAAGCCAAAGCATTCTGCCAACTCAGGCGATCTATATTTTCAAAAATATTACCCTCGCGCTCGCGCTTTTCTCTTCTGCCATAGCGATCTCTACCAAAATAGCTACCCACTTCGAGCTGTGTTTTTTCGTTGACTCGATGACTTAGTTTCAAATTCAAATCGTAAATACTGTTGCGCAAACTACCATCTATGCCATTCCGACTGAAAGATTCCGCTAGTATAGGTGCGAATGCGATATCAGCATAGGAGTAGCGCGCAGCCGCCAATAAACTTGTTCGTTCATTGAGATTGCCTTGTGTCGCTATTTTAGAAGCAATCAAACCAATGCTAGCGCGATGTTTCCATTTTTCTGTCTGTCGTTTTTTGGTATTCACTTCGATCACAGATGCTAAACGACCGCCGTAGCGAGCTGGAAAGCCACCTTTTAATAAATTTACTTCTTCGATGACATCTGAATTGAATACCGATAGAAAGCCAAACAAGTGAAAGGGATTGTAGAGTGGCACACCATCCAATAAAATCAAATTTTGGTCGGCATTGCCACCACGCACGAAAAAATTGCTTTGCCCTTCCTGTCCTGCTTGCACCCCCGGTAGCAGTTGCAGGGCTTTCAGTGCATCCTGTTCGCCTAGCAAAGCAGGAATTTGCTCAATTTCTTTAGCCGTCAGTCGGTTGCTACTCATCTGAGTTCGTTCGACTACATTCGTCTGCCGCGCTTCTTGGATTTCCACGGCTTCCAGCGGTGCGTAGGGAGTCAAATAAATGACAATACTCGTATCCGAACGCAGTGTCAAAGGAATAGTCGTCGTCTGATAGCCCACGTAGGAAACTTTGATTTTTTGTTTTCCAGCATTCAATACGACACTGAAATGACCATCGCGGTCGCTGACGCTCCCCTCCGCACTTCTGTCGAACAACAGATTAGCATTGACGAGTACTTCGTTGGTTTCTCTATCCTTGATGGTACCATCAAGTTGATAGCTTTGCCCATAGGTGTAGATGCCAAGGAGTAAAAGTATTTGAATAAGGAGTGCCTTTGTCATGTAGTGTTTTAGTAAGCTAGCTTTGTTTTTTGTTTTGTTACTACAAAGGTAAGTACTAGCACTGCCAAAAAATGGCAGTAGCTAAAATTGTTCTAAAATTTTTTCCTTCATAGAGAATTTAGTAGCATAAATATAAGATTGAGCGTGTTGACAATATTGAATATCTGCGTCCAAATCTTCTCGCATTTCTCTGATGATCCTAAAGGCAGAACGTGTGGAAATATTCAGTCTTTTGGCTAATGCCTCGGTAGTTCCAGTTGCTTTTCGCTGTATGAGTGCGTCAACTCGACTATATGTTTGAAGTGATTTCATTAAAGACATAAGGGTGTTCGTTTATAGTGAAAAAAATGATTATTCCTTTTTTGTATAAAATGCTCGTGCTAGCTAGCACATCACTCAAGAATCATTATAGAAGTATTGGAAACTTTTGAATGTGGAGAAAGTATTGCTAAAGGTGTAAAGGTGTAAAGGTGTAAAGGTGTAAAGTCGGATGAATTCGCTTTGTCATACTATGAAGCTTTAGGTTAAGGTAAGTCAATAATACTCAGCAAATATAATCATAATATAGTTGCAAGTCAAGATACTTATTGTTAAATTCTGGCAAACATACTTTTTATTCCATGTCTCTATTCAATCATTTGATGTCATCGTATGTTTTCATACGATGGTATAAACTCGACTTTAGCCTTTTACTGTTGGCTGTTGGCTTGTATCGTAAGTACTTATAAATCAGTACGATGAATTTACTTATACTCGCGTTTTTTTACTGAGCGTGAGTAAATATGATCATTATAAATGCGAATAACGACTGTATGTATCTCATTTTTCTTGACATTTGACTCAGATATGGTTCAGGTCAATATCCGAAAATTGAGCAACAAGTATGCTCAGTAATTCTCTTCGGACGGAAACACAAATTTCTGGGCATACTTGTTGCGCGATCTCAAACACTTTACTAAGTCTCAAAAGTTTAGCAAAGCTGTCCCTGACACAAAATGGAGTATTTTGCCCGTTATTCGTATTATGAACTAAACGCTATCGGCTGACAGCCAAATGCTAACTGCTAATGGCTGAAGTCGAGGTAAAGGAAGAGAATAAACTTGTCGAAAATAGTTAGTGAAAGATCAGTAATAACTTAAACCATTAAAATTGCTCTTTTGGCAACTGAGCAATACAAAAAAGTAAGTCCGTCCGTACGGATGCACTGATTTTTTGTATTGCTCATCTACTCAAAATAGCTGCTTTTTCTGACTCAATTTATTAATGATCTTTCACTTAGCTTTACTATCTTTGATGATACAAACAAAAATTCATTCAAAAATTCATCTTGTCTACACTTACAGCAGCACAAACGGCATTAAAAACGTATTTTGGGTATGACGATTTTCGACCTATGCAGGCGGAAATTATACAGTATTTGTACGAAAAACGCAGCGTTATTGTATTGATGCCGACGGGTGGCGGTAAGTCCATTTGTTATCAGATTCCGGCTATTACGATGGAGGGAACGGGCATTGTTGTGTCGCCACTGATCGCACTGATGAAAGACCAAGTAGAAGCCCTGAAAGCCAATGGGGTCAAAGCTGCTTTTTTGAATTCTTCGATCAAAATGGAAGAGCAGCGTAGCATCGAGACCAAACTGTACGATGGCTACTACGATCTGTTATACATTTCTCCCGAAAAATTGCTGTCACACGATTTTTCGCTCTCTCTTCCTCGCATCAAAATCAATTTATTTGCCATTGATGAGGCACATTGTATTTCGAGTTGGGGACACGATTTTCGTCCCGAATAT
>JBCDKV010000124.1:0-10090 GCA_038746215.1 Bacteroidota bacterium
CGTTAAAGTTTTAACGCTTCTTGCCCTTAAAAAACCCTTGGAGCATCCGAAAATCCTCCTTTGTAGATTTTCGGATGCGACTGCATGAAATACAAACGAAAATTCGCCCTTTAATCAACAAAACGACATTTTGAGATGCACACCTTCTAATTCGTGTATCTGACCTTTTATTTTTTCATCTAATCCGCACAAAAGTTTCCGCCAGAAATATTTTGGAAGGTGTTATTGCTTTCGTTGAGGTTGGGATTGTCGAAAACACCAGTGGATTCGGGCATGTCCAAAAAGCCACAGCCGTCGATGTCTTTAAAAATGGTATTGGTGACGATTACTTTAGGGTTTGCCCACATCAAAACGCCTGCTTTGTCATCCCCACTGCCAGCATACTCAATGATGCACTTATTCAATTGATTGTTAATGCTTTGGGTGAAGTTGAAATAGATACCTCGCCATGCGCCAGTCCCCTGATCTACGCCTGTGAAAAGGATGTTGTCGCTGTTTGTTCCTCTTGCTTTCAGACTGCCGCCTTTGTTAATTCGAAGTCCTGTATCTGTATCAAATTCAATGATTACACCTGGGACTAAAACCAAATTACATTGATCGGGGACTTCTGTCCAGCGTCTGATACCGAAGCCAGTCGCTACGACTCGAAAGGGTACATCTAACTTATTCCAAGTATAATCGCCTGTAGTCAGTTCTGCACAACCAATGACGATGTGATCGTTGGTATTACCACTATATTGGCTGCTGGCATCGAATACATGAACGATTGCAGGTTGGGTATAAATAGGCGTTTCGTTATCTGTAAGCGTATTGTTAGTGAAAGAGGGAATGGTATAGTTTTGGTAATCCATTTCAATACCATAGCTCGCACTGTGCGAAAAAGTACAGTCGTCTATACTCAGTCTAGTATCTGCCCATAGAATGAGGTTGGCTCGATTGCCATTGGAGTTGAACGCTTCGCCGCCGCCGTAGCTGACGTTGACGTATCGGAGTTCGTTTTTAATGTCATTGGATTCTACCAGCACACCGCTCCATGCGCCAGCCGTTTTGGTGACGCCCGTGAAGGTGATGGGTTTTTCTTTAGTTCCTACTGCCGAGATAGAGCCTGCTTCACCAATTTCTAGCCCCGCATTGTCTTGGAACTCAATGACTACGCCTGGTTCAATGACCAAATCCGTATTGACAAAGGTGCGACAACTAATGATGTAATCCACTGCCTCATCGGGATCGTCTGTGAGGATACGATTTTCACCAGAAGAGAAATAATCGCAAGGGAGTTCTTTGCTAGATTCGTTGAGTAGATCGTCGGCATCTTCGACTAAATCACAAGCGGTAAATGCTAAGCCGATCATTGCTAGTAAAGCGTACGAACTGAGTTTGATGTGTTTCATTTTTTAATTTGTTTTGGATGAATTTTTTTGATTAATGCATAGGCGTATCTAGATCACAAGGAGATAGCCTGAGCCAAAAGGACACGTGCGTAGGAAACAATTACTTTCTGTCGATATTCGAAAATAAATAAGGATTCCAACAGGTGCTAAAGGAATGACAGGCAGACATCATGCTGCCCATCATTCGAAACTCTAGTTCTAGTACACCTAAATTTAGGTTTTTTGGTTCATTGGTTATTGAGGTTTCTAGTTTTTGGGGAAGTACAGGTTTTTTGAGGTCGTTGGTCATTGAGGTTTTTGGTTGTTGAGATTACAGCGATTTTTGGTCATTGAGGTTTCTAGTTTTTGGGGAAGTACAGGTTTTTTGAGGTCGTTGGTCGTTGAGGTTTTTGGATGTTGAGGTTACAGTAATTATTGGTTGTTGAGGTTCCTAGTTTTTTGAGAAAGTACAGGTTCTTTGAGGTCATTGGTTATTGAGATCATAGCGATTTTTGGTTATCGAGGTCTATGAAATTTCGAGTGATACAGGTTAATTAGGGTCTTAGATTTTTGGGATATACTTGTTTTTTAGATTAAATGGTTTTGAAGGATTTCATTTTCAAATCATTGGTTTTGGTTTAATGATGATTTATTTTTTTGTGATTGTTTACTCCTAGATTGCAGAAAGACGAAAACGTGAACACAGCGGCGTAAAAAAAATCGAATTTTATAGCAAAAAAAGTTCTACTTTCTTTTAATAATCTGATTTACAGAAATTTATGATTGGATTTAATTTCGAAAAAATAATGAAATGTTTAGCGATCTTTCAAAAAGCTACTATCTTTGGTGGGTAACTTGCTAATCAATTTATCAATTACATTTGCCCGAAATGAATTACAACAGCTTGCGCAACCAACAGCAATTATGACAGCCATCATCATAGAAGACGAAATCAACGCTTATCAGTATTTGGTGAGTATGCTCCAAAAAGTACGTCCTCCTTTACAAATCTTGGCGCATTTGGATAGCGTAGAAGATAGCCTGAATTGGTTGGGCAATCATCCACATCCAGATTTGGTGTTCCTAGATATTCAATTGTCCGATGGATTGAGCTTTGAAATTTTCAATCACCTGCACATCGACGCTTCCATTATCTTCACGACTGCCTATGATCAGTACGCGATTGATGCTTTCAAATTCAACAGCATTGATTATTTGCTCAAACCCATCCACAAAAAAGACCTACGAGCTGCCATCGAAAAATTTGAGCAAGCCCAATTTCAAATCAACGCACGACTAAGCGATCAAATCAAGCAACTTTTCGCTCAGCAAACCGCCCAAAAAAAGAACCGTTGCCTCGTGAAGAAAGGAACGCACTACGAATTTGTGTCAGTCCGTGATATCGCCTACGTCAATTCAGAAGATGGTATCACCTTTTTGCATACCTTTTCTAATCAGCGACATATTTATGCCAAAACGGTTGAAAATCTGATGTCTATGCTAGAAGAGCAAGTGTTTTTCCAGATCAATCGAGGGCAAATCGTCAATATCAACGCTATCCAAAAAGTACATCCCTATTTTAATCAGCGGATGAAAATTGAGTTGCAGGATCGAATCAAAGACATGGAGTTGCTGGTGAGTCGGTCGAAGGTTAATCTATTTAAGGCGTGGGTGGATGCTTGAATGTGTTTAATGAAAAGGGGAGAATGAAAATGAAAAATTTTAAATGAAAATGAAAAGGGGGGGAATGGAAATGAAAATTCGGTAGTCCTATATTTGTAAGGCTGCCTGCGCTCTTGCTCTCTGCGTACTTTGCAAGTTTTGCGTGTAACATAGCCTTACATTTGCAGCACTACCGAAAATTCTAAATGAAAATGAAAAGGGGGAATGGAAAATTTTAAATGAAAATGAAAACGACGGAATGAAAATGAAAAAATTCTAAATGAAAATATTCAATGAAAAGTTCTAATGAAAAATCTAGATACGTATGAAAAATTTCAACAGACGACAGTGGCTTAAGGCGATGGGAATGACAGGAGCTGCGCTTGCAAGTGGTGGTGTGGCAAAGGCAACGACAACTGCTGCGCCCTTCGAAGCCAAGGCAAGACCCGTTGGTGCGCCCATCCGATTGACTTCTAATGAAAATCCTTTTGCACCTTCTGCCAAAGTCAAGGAGGCGATGGTGAAAGCGATGGATATTAGTTTTCGCTATCCGTACAGTAGCTATCCTGTATTGCTAGAAAAACTAGCGGCGAAAGAGGGCGTTTCTACCGATCACATCTTGCTGACTTCAGGCTCTAACGAAGGATTGCGGGTCGTTGGTCTGACCTATGGTATTGGTGGTGGTGAAGTGATCGCTGGTGTTCCTACCTACAAAGCGCTGCTGTCCTATGCCGAAGAAGTAGGCGCGTACGTCAATCCCGTGCCTTTGGACAAAAACCTCAAATACGATCTAGGAGAAATTGAAAAGCGCATCAATACCGACACTAAATTGATTTTTTTATGCAATCCCAACAATCCAACGGGGACGCTACTGGATGGTAAAGCAGTGAAAGCGTTTTGTGAAACAGCTTGCCAACGCACGATGGTTTTCTCCGACGAAGCTTATTACGACTACGTGAGCGATAGGCAGTATCCGTCGATGACCAGTTTGGTGAAAGCAGGTTGGAACGTGATTGTTTCCAAGACTTTTTCCAAGGTCTACGGCTTCGCTGGCATCCGAGTAGGCTACCTCATTGCACGTCCAGACATCATTGATCGTTTGCGCCCCAAGGTGATGAGCTATGTCAACACGATGGGAATTTACGGGGCTGCGGCTGCCCTTGACGATCAGGAATTTTACGATTACAGTTTAGCGATGAACGCCAAAGCTCGCCAACACATTTATAGCGTCTGCGATGATTTGGGACTAGAATACGTGCCTTCACACACCAATTTCGTCTTCTACAAAACGGGACGCGATATTCGCACTTATGCCGCCCAAATGAAAGACCAAAATGTTTTGGTTGGTCGCCCGTTTCCACCACTAAATGAATGGTGCCGAGTCAGCACGAGTACAATGGAAGATATGGTGGTTTGGGAGAAGGCGATGCGGAAGGTATTTGCTTGATGATACGATAGCAGCTTTTACAAGCTCAAAGTTAAATGTCAAGAAAAAGGAGACTTCTTACACTGCTAATAGCCAACAGCCAATGGCTAACAGCTAGAAACTAATGCGCTTCCAACCAATGCGCTCCGACGCCAGCCTCCACCAAAATAGGAACTTTCAAATTGGGCATGGCATTCGTCATTTCTTGGATAACGAGTGCTTTGACCTGTTCCAGTTCACTCTTGAGTACATCAAAAACCAATTCATCGTGTACTTGTAGAATCATTTTGGATTGGATGTCTTGGGTTTGGAAGGCGCGATGAATATTGACCATTGCCAGTTTAATCATGTCGGCGGCGGTACCTTGTATCGGTGTATTCATGGCGTTGCGCTCGGCGTGAGAACGAATGACCCCATTTTTACTATTGATGTCGCGGAGATAGCGGCGGCGACCTAATAGCGTGGTAACATAGCCTTGTTTTCGAGCTAAACTCACCATATCATTCATGTACTTGCGCAAGCCGTGATATTGTTTAAAATACTGCTCGATCAGCTCACTGGCTTCGCTGCGTTTGATGTCTAGCTGCTTAGAAATATTGGTCGCACCTGCTCCGTAAATGATCGCAAAGTTGATGGTTTTGGCGGCTCGTCGCTGATCGTTGTTTACGGCATCGTAATCCACATCGTAGACCTTCGCTGCGGTAGCGCGATGGATGTCTTGCCCACTCTGAAAAGCCTCCAGCATCGCTTCGTCTTTGCTGATTTCCGCGACCAAACGCAACTCAATTTGGGAGTAATCCGCCGCTAGCAATACATGGTCTTCACTTCTAGGAATAAAAGCCTCCCGTACCTTCCGACCTTCGGGGGTTCGGATCGGAATATTTTGCAGATTTGGATTATTAGAACTGAGGCGACCCGTGGCAACCAAGGCTTGGTTGAAAGAAGAGTGAACTCGTCCTGTGCGCGCATTAATCAGTTTAGGTAGCGCATCCACATAGGTCGATTTCAGTTTAGCTAAGCCCCTAAAGCGAAGAATATCGTTTACGATGGCGTGATCTTTCGCCAATTCTGTGAGCTTTTCTTCGCTGGTGGAATATTGCCCAGATTTCGTTTTTCGCCAACGATACGGAATCTTCATTTGATCGAATAGCACCTCGCCCACTTGCTTTGGAGAAGCAATATTAAATTCCGTACCTGCTTGTTTATAAATATTATCCCTGATTTGAACGATATTGGTTTTCAGTTCTTTGGAATACTCACCCAAAAAGGCTTTGTCCAAACGTACCCCATTGTACTCCAAATCTGTGAGTACAGGAATTAAAGGCGTTTCCATGTTTTGGAAAAGCTGATGTAGTTTTTCTTTTTCTGCTAATTGAGGCTCAAAATGTTCTTTTAGTTGCAGCGTCAAGTCGGTATCTTCGCCTGCGTATTCTTTCACTTTTTCTACTGCTACGTCGCGCATACTACCCTGATTTTTGCCTTTTTTCCCAATTAGGCTTTCGATGGAAACGGGCTTATAGCTCAGGTAGGTTTCCGACATGTAATCCAAATTATGTCGCAATTCAGGATTGATGAGATAGTGCGCCAGCATCGTATCGAACAGCTTGCCTTTCACCTCTACACCGTACCATTTCAGCACGATCATGTCGTACTTTAGATTCTGCCCAATCTTTGCAATCTGCTCATTTTCAAGTACTTCTTTGAATTCCGCTACGATAGATTTCGCTACTTCTTGATCGGCAGGTGTTGGTACGTAGTAGGCTTCTCCCGTCTTGATTGAAAAGGCAATGCCTACTAATTCTGCTTCGTTAGGATCGACGCTGGTCGTCTCCGTATCGAAACAAAAGCTATCCAAATCCGAGAGCAATTGCACCAAATTCTTACGTGCCGCTTCGCTATCCACCAAATGATATTGATGCGCTGTGTTCTCAATATTTTTGCTAGCAATCGTCGGTTCGGAGGCTGCTCTGATTTCTTCCAACGCGAATAAAGTACCCTGCCCATTGGCGGGCTTAGCAGCACTACTCTTTTCGCCGCCTAATATGGCTTTGGAGAGCGTTCTAAATTCCAATTCATCGAATAATTCTTTCAGGCGTTCACGATCAAAAGGCTCAACGATATATTTTTCGGCATCGAACTGAATGGGAACGTTGATGTCAATGGTCGCTAGCTGCTTGGACAATCTGCCTTGTTCCGCAAATTCTTCTACTTTTTCCTTTTGCTTGCCTTTCAATTGATCGGTATTAGCAAGCAAGCCTTCCACACTATCGAATTTTGCCAATAACTTAACGGCTGTTTTTTTACCAATGCCTGGAATCCCTGGAATATTATCCACCGAATCGCCCTGCAAGCCCAAAACATCTATCACTTGCTCCACTCGCTGAATCTGCCACTTTTCCAAAATTTCTTTTCGACCCAAAATTTCCACGGCATTTCCCATACGAGCAGGCTTATACAAATAGACCTTATCCGAAACCAGTTGCGCATAATCCTTGTCGGGCGTCACCATGTAGACGTCAAAGCCTTCTTTTTCTGCCTGTTTTGATAAAGTTCCGATTACATCATCCGCTTCGTAGCCATCCAGTTCAACAATGGGAATTTTAAACGCCTTTAATATTTCTTTAATGTAAGGCAAGGCTATGCCAATATCTTCGGGTTGTTCTTCCCGATTGGCTTTGTACGGCTCGTACATCTCGTGTCGAAAAGTGGGCGCACTCGTATCAAAAGAAACAGCAAGATGGGTCGGTTTTTGGGTACGCATCATATCCCACAGCGTGCGGACAAAACCCGTAACCGCCGAGGTGTTTACCCCTTTAGAATTGATGAGTGGGCGCGTAATAAAGGCAAAATGTGCGCGATAGACCAGTGCGTGTCCATCCAATAAAAAAAGTCTTTTATCTGACATGTAAAGCTTGTGTTTTGACGACGGGTCAGTGCTTGATGTTGTGGAACGTCACCCCGTGGATAGAAACGACATTTTGAGATGCGCCCAAAATTTCTATTTCTAATTTTCCTGCCAAGATATAGCTTTTCCCGTAAAAGTGTCGGTGAACTTGATAAAAAATCGTTAGTAATAAGTCACTGTGTCAAGTCAGCGCTCATCATTAGTGAATAAAACATCCATCGTTAAATCATGCTGCACCAAAGATTGCGAATGTGTATTTTCAATCAGCCCGTAAGTCGTAATCATCGTCAGATAAATAGCTTTTTTAGTACCAGTAGCGGCTCTAAAAATAGCTATTTTTTTGCGAAGTTGATCCGCATAAGATTTAGTGATGAGATAAGGTTCGCTAGCAAATTTGATTTCGCAAACGTTAATGACCTGATCTCTTCGATCAATCAGCAAATCAATTTGTGCGCCTCCTGCCTCAGTCTTATCTTTCCAAGCAAAACTACGACTAATGACGCCGCCAATACTCAGTGCCATTTTGATTTGATGGACGTGGTACAAGCAAATTTGTTCAAAGGCATAGCCACTCCAAGTTCGATAACTAGGGGTGTCAATAGCATTGCTCCAATTATAGCGATCTGCAGGATCAGAAGACTCGATGAAACGCAAATAGAAAAGGGTGTAGAAGTCCACGAGTTGGTATAAACTGTTCTGTTTTTTTCGTTGGAAAGGATGGTAGCGACGGATGAAACCACTTTTTTCCAACTCATCTAAAATCTGTGTGAGTGTACCGTTATTAGGAATTTTGGCAGCTTGAATAATTTCTTTTCGAGTAAGCCCTTTAGATTTTTTTGCCATAGCTCGTACGATAGCAATGTGCCGTTCTGCTTTTGAAAATAAGGCGTGAAATAGATTATCGAACTCCAGACGCAGCAAACCATCAGCAGCGAAGCAGATTTGCTCAATATTTTGCATGGCACTTAAGTGGGCTTGTACTCGATCCAAGTAAAACGGAATACCGCCCATGACCATGTATATTTGAATGGTCTGGTAATAATTGATAGCAGGATTTTTGAGTTGCAGAAAAGTGATGGTTTCGCTTAGCGTAAATGGCTGTAGCTGGATACGCTCCGTGACTCGATTGTGTAGTCCGCCCTTATGATTAATCAGCTTATTGATGATCCAAGAAGCCGCCGAACCACAAACGATGAGAATAATATCTTTCCGAGCAGATGCCCAGCTATTCCAGAAATACTCTAGCGAAGGGATAAAGTCTGACTTTTGATTATCGAACCAAGGTAGTTCATCCAAAAAAATAATCTTTTGCTGATCTGGAAGTGCTTCTAAATAGTCAATTAGTTGTTGAAAAGCGATGAACCAATTCTTGGGAACAGGTAGTGTTTTATTTGCTTGGTATTTTTGTAAGATGGTATGAAAATTAAAGAGTTGCTGAGACTTGGTCACGTTTGCAATGGCAGTGAGTTGAAAACTAAATTGGTTATCGAATACGGTTCGTACTAAGAAGGTCTTTCCCACACGTCTCCTGCCATATATCGCTACAAATTCGGAACGCCCTTTTTTCAGAACGCTTTGTAGTTTTGCAATTTCTCTCGCTCTTCCAATAAATTCATTCATATTTTTGGCTTAAACTACTATTTTATACATAGTAAAAGCCAAAAATAAATTATTTCTAGCTTTTATTGACGAATTTGCTTGATTTACGAACAAATAATGACAAATTTATCTGCTAGCTTGACATGATCTCTGTCCATAAAAAACCTTTAAGCATACTTGTTGCGCGATCTCAGGAACTTTACTAAGGCTTGTTCCGAGTTTTGCTCAAAACTTCGTATTGGAATACTATGTAAATGATTGATGGTTTTTCTATGCGTAATCAATTGATAATCGAAGAGCTGCCTTAACCAATAGCCGAAATAGCTACCCCTTTGTTTGTTAAAAAACTGATAATCATTTAGCGGTGGTTTTAAAAGAACTTAATTTTGTATTTGTAAATTCACGTTTAGCCGTGTACGAATGTTTTGAACATACTTGTTACGCGATTTTCTTGTGCTAGCTCAGGCTGTTCGCTGTTAAGAATAATGATACTTCGTACATCTCTAATCTTCATATTGTCAAAACCCAACAATACAATAAAAATGAGATATATAATACTAATTTTTACGCTAGCGGTGCTGGCGGCAAGTTGTGAACCGCAACTACAAGGAACGACGATCAAAGGAGAACTGACTGGTGCTGCTGATCTGCAAGTCTATTTGGATGAGGTGCAGGATGGCGACAAAACAGTTATGTTGACCAAAGTGCAGGCCGACCCAAATGGACAATTTTCCATGAATTTTCCAGATGGCTTGAAATCGTCTATTTATCGCCTCAAAATCGGTCGTCAAGAAATAGATTTGGTGTTTGATGGCAGCGAAAAGGTCGTCAACGTTAGTGGTGATCTCTCTAAATTGAAAGAATACCAAGTCGAAGTGAGTGGCTCAAAGGCTGCCGAAACGATGGTAAGTGCCATGCAAAAACTTTATGCACGCGAGATGAAACTCGCTAATATCGAAGAATTTGTAGATACTACCGAAAATGCGTTGGTTGCTACGATGCTCGTGATGAAAGCCGTACCGATTCGTGGTGATTTGCTCAATGTGCACAAAAAAGCCTTGAATAAACTTTCACTTGCCAATCCAAATCTGCCATTAACAGCCACTTATCAGCAAGCCCTGACACAAG
>JBCDKV010000125.1:0-10067 GCA_038746215.1 Bacteroidota bacterium
TCCTCATTTTGACCGAGCAGGTTTTGTTCTGCTACAAGGCGAAAAACGCAGGCATCCTCTTGGCTAGCGAGGCTTTTCAACACAGTAGCAGGACAAAAGATGCCGTCATAAATCGGGAAGTTATTATTTGACCGTTACTTATCACTTTCTGGTAGATATATTACTCGCTCTCCTCTATTACTCAATGCCTTGCGTTCCTTACTTATTACTCGCTTTTGCTGATCTTCTTGTATCTTTATTGATAATTCTTTTATGGCTCTTAAGTTTTTGACTTTTTATTTATTCTTTCATTGTCAAAGTTATAACTTTTGAGCCTCTTTTTCTTATTCCACACAATCCGTTAGAATCAAAAATAAGCGCCCACCTGCACCCCAATCGTCAGCGGACGACTAATACTGTACCTTGGTCTGCTAGGTACTTCGCCGTTAAAAGCGCGTGGTGTGCCAAAATTGGCGATAGCATTGGTGAGATTGCGACCGAAGATAGAGAAACGATAATTGGAAAATTCCAAGCCGATACGGGCATTGATTAAAGTGTAGGGCGCAAAAATCAGGAAGGCTTCGGCAGGGTCTTCGGGGCTGAAGGTGTTGAGGCGTTCGCTGACGTATTGCAGATTAGACCAAAAATAGAGTAGCGCATCCGCTTTGAGTGGAATGCTATACTGCAGATTTAGGTTGGCAGTTCTATTGGGCGTAAAAACGATGCGGTCGCCAGCTTCTACTACCTCATCGAATGCACCGCCGTCGGTGATGGTCGCATCCAAAAGCCCCAAACCGCCACCGATTTCTAATTGAGCATTCAGTTTGGCTTTCACTTCCAATTCTGCGCCCAAAGTGCGAGCTTCTCCCACATTGTCGATGTAACTGTAACCACATTCCAGCGGACGACCCAATTGCAGGTTTTGCCAATCGTTGTAAAAAATAGCGGCATTGGTGAGCAGTTTGCCATCTGCCCATTTGCCTTTGAATCCGAGTTCATAATTCCACAAAAAATCGGACTCAAAAAAGCGAGGGAAAGTGGGATTGCCTGCTTCGTCTTGTGGCAGTTCATCCGCACAAAAAAGCAAGGACACCACATCATTCGCACCGCCCAGCCGAAAACCTCTCGCCACCACACCGTAGAGCATTTGATCCTTATTGATTTGATAGGTAAGGCTCAATTTTGGATTGAAACCTGTTTCGGGTTGCTGGCCCTGAACAATATTGGGATCGCCTGTGAAGTAACCGTCTTCTAGGTTGTCGATGCCATTTTGGGCGTCGAAATAGCGCAAGCCCAAGGTAGCTTTGAGGCGTGGCGTCAATTCAACATAGGCTTCTCCGAAAAGGGCAAATTCTCGACTGCTGTAATTGCCGTTGAAACGATAGAAAGGCACGGATTTATCCGCAATGAAGGGTAGGGAAGCTTCGTCTTCAAAAACATTGATCGCCAAGTACTCGTTGATGCCGGTATTGTCGTCTAGCCAGAAAGCGGTACGTGCTTCTTCGGTATAAAACAGCCCAGCGGTGAAATTGAAACGACCTTCCCAATTCGATTGGTAGCGCAATTCTTGGGTGAATTGGGTGATGCCTCTGTCTATTGCGATTTGGCTTGCCCAAAAGTCGTTGGCGCTATCGTCGTTTGGGCTGTAGCCTAGCAATACTGCGCTGTTCCATTCGCTGGCATCTTCGCGTTCGACTACCGAACGGTTGAGGTAAGAAGTAGCACTCACGATGGTCGCATTCTCCAATTCCAGCTTGCCCGTAAGTGCATAAAATTCCCAGTCGTCCTGAAAAGATTCAGTGATGCCTGCGCCTCGAATTTGGGTGAAATTATCGGGACTGCCTTCTGAAAAATCGTAGCCATCGCCACGCTGTCGCTGTACAATAACTTTTGGAAAGATCGACAAACGTTCGTTTGGGAAGAAGCCCAGACTCGCGTGGAAACCATAATTGCGTTCATCGTCGATGTTTTCTACGTCTTCCAAATTGCATTCGGGACAGCTTTGGGTAGCAATATCATAGGCGGTGCCATCGGATAGGCTAGTGGTGACGACAGGTTGGAGGTTGAGGACATTCGCATTCCGATCAATGACGCGATCATAAACGCCCGATTCAAAATCGTAGTAGCCCGCCACCCGCAATGCCAATTGATCGGTCAGCGGAATATTCAAACTGCCCCTTGCATTATAATCAAAATCGCCTTCCGTTACGTTCGCAAGCGACACATTCGCCGAACCAGATAGTCCCCTAGTGTCGGGCTGATTGGTGACGACTTTTACTGCGCCGCCCATATTCCTTGCGCCGTACAGAGTACCTTGCGGACCTTTCAGCACTTCAATTCTGGCTACGTCTAACATTCGTATGCTGATGTCTTCGGGCAAAGGGGTTTCGTCCAAATAGAAAGCCGTCGTTCCTGTACCTTCGATGCCTCTGATCGACACCCCGTAATTGGCGCGACCCGAATTACCACTGCCCGATGGACTGAATCCCAAGTTGGGAATCCCACTTGCAAAATCGGTGAACTGCAAATGTCCAGCACGGCGTAGCGTCAAAGGTGAAATAGCCGTAATCGACATCGGAATTTGCTGTACAGATTGCAAACGTTTATTAGCAGAAACGACGATTTCGTTCAGTTGGTAAGGATCGTTGCCCAACTGGATAGAAAGCTCCGCCGCCGTGGAAGTTACCTCGATGGTTTGGGACTCAAATCCAATGTAGGAAACCAAAAGCGTCCAAGGCAGCGGCTGTGTATTGGTCAAACTAAAGGTACCGTCAAAATCTGTAACCGTCCCCAATTCACCATCTCCTAGCGCAATGCTGACACCAATCAAGGCTTCTCCTTTTTCGTCGGTGACGATGCCCTTTAAAGTATTTTGAGCGTATAGGTTTTGGAGGCTCAACAGTAAAAGCAAGAGTATTAGTTGTTTCATTTTAATATTTTGCTAGTGAATTTGTAGAAAATAAACTACTGCTTAGTCAATTTTGATTTGGCTAGTAAAATCCCGTGGGGATGAACTGTGGGTAGCAAGGTATTTTGAGGTATTTTTAAGTGCCGTAGGTACGAGCTATAGTACGCACCTACGGAGCTTAGAATAATTCATTAGGGAAATACTACCCATATTTCGTCCCGCTGGGACTATTCAAGTACTAGTCATTTCAGTCTTGACTAAGCACTACCCAATTTTTGCGAAACTAATTTTTTCCTAACATTTTGCTTGAATGCAGTCCACGTCAATGTTAGGAAATCGCGCAACAAGTATGCTTAGTGAATCTCTTCGGACGGAAACACAAAATTTGAGCATACGTGTTGCGCGATCCCAAGGAATTGACCAAGGCTTATTCTGAGTATTGCTCAAAACTTTGTATACAAGTAAAATGGAGTGATTACTATGTTACAAATTCCTTCGATTTATCAGACTCCCTAGTACCATCCCCAGCAAACTCGCCAACAATCCCCAAATCAAACTGGGTACTGCACTACCCATCCACTCAAATAAAAGCCACACGACTACACCTGCGACAATAGACAGCAATGCGCCCGTATTATTCGCTTGTTTCCAATATAAACCCGCCGTCAGTGGCACAAACAGCGCAACCAAACTAATCGTAGATGATTGTGCGACCATTTCAAAAATGCTATCCGAGCCGAATGCCATCAGCATAGCCGCCAGTGCAATACCAATGACCGAAATGCGCATGATGCGCAACAACTGCTGATCGCTGAGGTCTTTGCGAAAAGGCTTGATTAGGTTTTCGCCAACCACCGTGGCTGGTGCTAAAATACCACCCGATGCAGTACTTAAAATGGCAGAAAGTAAGGCACCGAAGAATAGAATTTGTAGCAGTACATTGCTGTGCTGCAAGACAGTCATGGGCAAGATGAGTTGGGCATCTTCAGTTTGTAGTTCGGGGTGTAATGCTTTGCTACACAGCGCAATGAATAGTGGCAACATAGCTACCGATAAATACAGCAAGCCACCCAAATGGGAAGCTCGAACGGCGGTATTGGCACTTTTAGCAGCTACGACTCGCTGAAAAATGACTTGTTGTGGAATAGAACCCAAACCAATGACCATCCAGGCTGCTAGGTAGTGGGTGATGCTATGGAAGTCGCTATCTGGGAAAAATTGGAAGAAGTCTTTTGGAAGATTTTGTGTGAGTTGTTGCGGCGTATCGAGCTGTTGGTACATACTGAAAGACAGTGCTAACAAGCCGAGTACGATGACAATGGTTTGCACAAAAGAAGTAATGGAAACTGCCCACATCCCACCAAAATAGGTGTACAGGACGACGGCAAATGTGCAGATGACAATGCCATAAAAAATCGGAATACCCATCAAGACATTGAGCAGAATCGCTAGTGCTAGAAGCTGTGCTGCGATCCAACCGATGTAGGATGGAATCATAAAAAAGGCAGAAGCAAATTCGATGACGCGATTGAAGCGAATTTTGAAATAATCATTGAACGTCAGGATGTCCAATTTATAGAGCGGACGGGCATAGAACAAGCCCACCAAAAAAAAGCAAAGTGCCGAACCAAAAGGATCTTCGATGATGCCTAAAAATCCGTGTTGCACAAACTCTGCGGATGCTCCCAAAACGGTTTCCGAACCAAACCAAGTCGCAAAAAAAGTGCAAGCTGCTACCAGCAATGGCAAATTACGCCCCGCATTCACAAAATCGCTAGTCGTTTTGACTCGTCTGGACATCCACCAGCCGAGTGCGATATTGGCAAGTAGATAGAGCGTGATAAAAAACAACAGCATTAGCGTCTTCTTTTGGATTTTGATAAAATTATCGGATATTGTTTTCGCGTAAGAGTTGATTCGGCTGCAATATACTTTGATCTTTTGTTAGATAGTCGAAAGTGGGACGAAATATGAGATTTCAGGGATGAGTTGATCTGCTTGTCCCTTAATCATCAACAAAACACAACCATCATGTTCACTAAATTCATCCTTTCCTTATGCTTCTTAGCATCCTTACAAATTGCTGTTGCACAAAACATTTTTGAATTGAATGAGAAACTCGGCAGAGGCATCAACATGGGTAATATGTTTGAAGCACCCAGCGAGACGGCTTGGGGGAATCCTTTTCGAGCCGATTATTTTGAACGAATTGCCGATTTGGGATTCAATCACGTGAGGATTCCCATTCGTTGGGATACGCCAAGCCGAACGATGCAGACTGCGCCCTACACCATTGATGCTAATTTCCTGAACCGCATTCAAAGTGTGGTCGATAAAGCGATGGAGGCGGGCTTGTACGTCATCATCAATATGCACCACCACGAGCAGCTTTTTGTGAGTCCCGATGCTGTGAAGCCTCGTTTTTTGAGTCAATGGCAACAAATTGCGACCTATTTCAAAGACTATGACGAGCGATTATTGTTTGAAGTCCTCAATGAACCCAATTCTAATTTGACACCTGCCAAGTGGAACGTCTTTTTTGTAGATGCACTGGCGACCATCAGAACGAGCAATCCAAGCAGAGCGGTACTAGTGGGCGTTGCCAATTGGGGTGGATTGGGTAGCCTCGCCGAACTCGTTTTACCCGAAGATGAACACCTCATCTTGACCATTCATTACTACGAACCTTTTACCTTTACCCACCAAGGAGCAAGCTGGGTAGGGGGAAATGCACAAGACTGGCTGGGAACAACTTGGGAAGACACGAATTTGGAGCGGCAAGAAATAGAACTGCAATTTCAGTACCTCAATATCTTTGCCAGCACCCACGACATCCCAGTTCATATTGGTGAATTTGGAGCGTACAGTCGTGCAGATTTAGCTAGTCGCGTGAAATGGACGACTTTTTTAGCACGCTGGTTCGAGGAACAAGGCTACAGTTGGGCGTATTGGGAGTTCAGTGCTGGTTTCGGCATTTTTAATCCATCTACCAACACGTATTTACAGCCATTAGCAGATGCACTACTAAGCAATCCAATGCCAGCACCCGTGCAAGTAGAGACGGAAACCATTTTTGAAAGTGATTTCGTGAATGCGGGCAATGAATGGTTTTTGAGCGTACAACCACAAGCAGGAGGTGCTTATAATACGGAAGCAGGTGTGGCGACGATTACCGTGACTCAAAATTCCAGTGATTGGTGGCACGTACAGTTATTGAAGGCAGGTATTGCTTTGAAACAGGATAGTCGATATTTAGTCACTTTTGAAGCTGCCGCCGACGAAAGTGCAGGTTTTACGACTTATGTTGGCAAGACTTTTGGGGATTACAGTGCTTATTCTAGCTACAAAAATTTTACAGCGATCAGTGATTTTTTGCAATATGCCTACACCTTCACTATGCAATCGCCTGACGATCCCATCGCTCGTATCGTTTTTGATTTTGCTTCCACGGCTACGACCTTCTATCTGAAAAACTTTAAGATACAGGAGATTTTACCCGAAACTGCTACCAATACAGAAGATGTAAGACCAATAGATTTTAGTATTGCTCCAAATCCAGCTAGCGACTACATTCAACTGACTGGTATAGAGCATTATGATCGCGTTCATTTGTACAACGCTATGGGGGTTAAGTTGTACACTTACGAAACGGCTCGGGCAAGTGAACAGGAAATCGCTTTGAGTGCATGGGAAGGAGAAGTGTTCTATTTGGTCTTGGAGAACGAAAGTAGAGCGGTGAGTCAGAAAATTTTGAGGTTTTGATAAGCGACTGGACAAAATATAAAGTGAAACCCTAGGAAATGCGGCTAGTGTAGTTATGTGATCTTTCCCCATATCCTCTTTTAATCCAAAACGTCCAGTAGTGTAATATTCTTCTAAGATGAGAGTTTGAACTTACTGGCTCGGCTCGGCAATCCTTCGCTTTTTGAACTTGCATTTGACACTTGCGCTTACACTTTAGTGTTCATTCCAATTCATTCAACTGCTGATCCAAAAACTGCTTGGGCGACATGCCCGCAAATTTTTTGAAGGCTCGATTGAAGGTTGATTTAGAATTGAATCCGCTATCGAAAGCGATGCTCATCAGAGTGAAGTGTTGGTGCTTGCCGCGCTTAATTTTTGCTTGTACATCCTCCACGCGATACTGATTGATGAAGTCGTTGAAGTTCTTTTTGAATCCCGTATTGATGACTTTGGACAGCACGGAAGGATTGGTTTTCAATTTTTTAGCTAAGCTGGTTAAGGTAATATTTGGATCGAGGTACACTTTTTCTTCTTGCATCATGTATTCTACCTGAGATTTCCAATGCTCTAATGCTGGGAAATCTTCCACTGCGTTGGTTTTTGGTTGCAATGCGTTTTGCTGCTGTGCTTCGGGCGAAAAATCTAGGCTAGGAATTTTGTGTGAAGCGGTATAGCCAGGTATGCTAATAAAGTAGATCATAATGGCGGTCACGAAAAATGAATTCCAGTTTTGTGCATAATTGAGTGGAATAAATAACTGTAAAAAATCAAACAACCAGTTGATGCCCATACCAATGATAAACGCCCAAAGCACCATGCGCAGCCAGCCGAACTCAATACCTTCCGTCTCCGCAAAATTATTGTAAATGTATTGCTTGTATTGTCCAAATTCGCGGATGGTTAAAATGATGTAGGCAAGCGTGGAAATCAGACCAGCCACTTGCGCAATGCTATCCCAAGATTGCTGCCGAATGCTCGACAACTGACCTTGTGTACCAAAATGATTGGGTAGGGGTTCGCCTAGCAACCAGTGTGAGAGCAACAAATCGCCCGCAAAAGCAACGAAATAAGCCAATAAATTGATACCGCCAGGCACAAAATGCCACCAATCGCGTCGCTGAAACTGGAATTGATGATTGGTAAGACTCCTAAAATAGAAATAGATGAATGGACCGAGCAGCAAAAAATTGTGGAACGGAAAATAGAACATGAAAGTAGAATATCCATCGCGCGAGTCGTACCATCCACCAAAGCCCAACATATATTGAGCTACTGCAAAAGCGCAATCCAGCAACACCAGTGCCAGTAATTTATCCGACAGTCGATCTCTTTTGTATCCACCGTACAGCAGCAGAACCGCGTAAATAATGCCTTGTAGAAATCCAAAGAGCAGCAGTGAGGAATATTGACTAAAGTGGAAAGGCATAGCTGAATGATTTGCCAGTGATCTGAATAGGTGTTTAAAATGGTTACTTAGTGCACAACGAGCAAATCAATATACCAAAAATATGGGCAATTAGATTTTTAGAAATGAGATTTAATGCTAATAATTTCTGCTATTAGTAAAGCGTTTCAAAAGTTTCTTTCGATTCTAAGTAGTCTCTATAAATGTAGAGCTTATTTTAAATTAGTCGTGTACGAAGCAATACTTGGAATAAATCCTAGCAGTGTTTCTAAGATCGCGCAACAAGTATGCCTAGAATTTGTGTTTCCGTCCGAAGAGATTCACTGAGCATACTTGTTGCTCAATCGTCTTGTATGGACTCAGGCTACTTCTAAGTAAAATGTTAAGAAAAACAACATCATTTCTGTCCGAAGGGACCTTTGAGCATACTTGTTGCGCGATCTCAGGAGCTTTCTCAAATTTATTTGTGAGCACAATACAATTCAGCAATTCCACAATTCCACAATTCACTCAAACATCCCTTGCTCCTGCAATAAATCTATATAAGCTTCACTTCCTTTTTGATTGAGATGCTGATAGTCACCAAAAAATACTTTGGATGGGATTGCTTTGGAAAAATCGTACACCTTGTGCTGTGTAGTAGCTTCAATTTGTGCTTTGAACGACTCTAAGCCTTCTAAGATATTCGCAAAGGGCAAGTAGTAAGGATTGATGAGCAGTCTAACCTTTACCCCTTTCCGTTCTGCCAAGTCGATGGTCGCCTTCAACTGATCTACGTAGCGCAGATCAATTCGATATTGTTCGTGCTGCACTTCTGCTTCCATAGCCGCCGTGATTTCTCGATCCAGCAACCAAGTTTCATCCGATTGATCGTAGTAGTAAAGGATGCGCTGATAGAGTTCGTTGTTATAGCGAAACAGATGACTCAATTGTTGCGCGTAGTACATGCTGCGGTCGGTATTTTTCAGTAGTTTTCTGATCCGTTGTGATTGAACTTGGTAGGGTGCAAAACCTAGTGTAAAAGACTTACTTTTCCTATCACACATCGTGACATCGAGCAGCAATAACTCTGGTTGGTAGCGTTCCAAATAATCCGCAATGAGAACAGCGGCGACATCCATCGTCATGCCATTGTAGCTGAGGTTGAAGGTTTTTGCGCCTGTAACCGCTTCGATGTAAGGTTGATAAAAACTCAAACCCCTAGAGTTACCAATCAATACAATATCCGCTGCGGCCGTTCCTCGGTACATCCTAGAGTAGCGAAACTGGCTACTGTCTACACTATTCTCCAGTATTTTACCAACCAATCGGTCGCCCAAGAAAAAGCACAATATTAGCAATACAATCCAGCCTATTCTTCTCCTATTCACCATCTTAGAATAAACCTCCGTTCAAAATACCACCGTCATTCACCAAAGTTGCTCCCGTCATGTAAGAAGCAGCATCGGAAGCCAAGAATACCGCCAAACCTGCCATTTCATCAGGTTGTGCCATACGTTTCATTGGAATGGTTTTTTCTGCTTTTCTCAGGATAGCTTCGTTTTTCCAAAGCATTTGGCTCAATTTTGTTTTCACCAAACCTGGACAAATGACGTTCACCCGCACATTATCGCTTCCCCATTCTGCCGCTTGGTTTTTAGCCAACATCACCAAAGCTGCTTTGCTCAAATTGTAAGCAGCAAAACCCGCCGAAGCATGCAAACCCTCGATGGAACTAATGTGGATAATACTACCGCCGCCATTTTGCTTCATCGTAGGATAGACCAAATTACTCATGAATAAGGCTGCGTCCAGATTGATCTGCATTGTTTTTTTATAAATTTCTTCGGTCATTTGGTCGATTGGACCAAAGTAAGGATTAGTCGCCGCATTATTAATGAGGATATCTACTTTGCCGTAGTGTTCAATGGTCTTTTCCACTAAAGCCTCGCGCTGATCTGCTTGACCGACGTGGCAAGCGATCCCAACGGCTTCCAGTCCATCGGCTTTGAATGCTTCGGCAACTGCTTCCACAGCATCTTGTTTGCGCGA
>JBCDKV010000126.1:0-10050 GCA_038746215.1 Bacteroidota bacterium
CGCTAGATATTTTTTGCCAAATTAAATTCTAAAATGCCTGTTAAAATTAGTTAAAATTAAATTTTAATAATGCATGAAGTGTTAAAGTCAGAATTTAAAATTGCTAATTTTTTCCAACGGAATAGTCTTGTTCGCTATCAATTATTTAGTCAACACCATTTTGTTGGTGGCTACTATCTCGCCATCCATGACCAAACTGTAAGTATAAGTACCAGCGGAAAGGCTATTTGCAGCAATTTCCAATTGTCCTTGTCCTTCCACGACCACTTTTTTCAAGACTGCACCATTCAAATCAGTAATGATGATTTCCGCTTGTCGTACTGTTTCGGGTATGTTGTAGTCAATAGTGGTGGTAGTCGAAAATGGATTGGGTTGGTTTTGTTTGAGGTAAGCTGTTTTAGGTACAGCATTCAGTTCGACTGTCTGTGTATTGTGAGATGGTAAGATTAATTGCTCCAACTTGGCGATTCTAGCTTCTAAGTCCTCGATTTGCTGGTCTTTTTCTTCAATTAGTGTTTGTTGCTCTTGAATAGCATTGATGAGTACTACAGACAATTTGCTGTAATTCATCCCAAGTATTTCTACTGGCTTGCGTTCCAGTTGTCCTTTTTTATTTCGATCTACATCGTGTGTCTTAACTAATTCAGGAATGACCTGTTGTACTTCCTGTGCAATCAAACCAATGCGCTTGCGCTGTTGCGGCAAATCTGTTTTGTGTTGATAACGAACGGGGCGTAATTGTAGTAGCTCTTCTAAGCCATACTCTAAATTTTGAATATCTTTTTTGATCGTTTTATCTGACAATTCTGTTAGATCATTACATACTACATCATCCCAAAACTCACCAGTCGTATTATTACCCAGATCAAATAGATCGTTACCATCAAAAGGGATGATATCACTATCTACTAGCGTATTGTCATCATTAGGATTGATTCTGAAAAAAATATTTCCCTCCGAACCATTGTTATAATTTATCTGAAATCGAGGATCATCACTAGCCCCAGTAGCTCTCCCTCCCAAGTTCCAGAAATCGTCTCCAACAGCAGCCGTATTCCTAAAACTGATTCGAGCAAAATCTCCATTGCCCGTTTCCGTGAGCATAAGATGTGGATCATTCGGACTAGAATTCGTCTCAATGTCCAATTGACCATCAGGTGAAAGGGTTCCGATACCAACTAATCCATCTTGGTCGATAAACATTCTGTTTAAAACGGAAGGTGAGCCAGTGCGAAAGAAAATATCTCCTCTAGATTCAAGCGATATATCACTATCACCCACTTCCTGATTGACAATTTCTAACACATTTGTCCCTGACTGCCAAGTAATGAAAGCTTTGGTGCTTGAATTTTCTTGAAAAAGTAAATCATTGGTAGTGAGCTGAGTAACTAATTGCGCTGTAGCAGTTGCTGCAAATAATACAAACGCAGATACCCACAAAGCTATTTTTAAAAGATTCATAATGTCGTGTTTTTAAAAAAGTGATCAATATTTTAAGAGAAAGGGTATTGGTATTTTAGAATTTGTAAGTTCTTCGCCAGCTATTCTATCCGCAGCACCATCATCGCCGCGATCTTCCAGCTTCCATCTGTTTTTACCAAAATACGCTGCTCTTTAAGTACCATTTTCCCATCTTTACTTGTGCTATCGAAACTCACCATGGCGCGATCACCTGCGGCATTGAGGGTGATTTGATAATTGGAAAAGATGTTAGGAGGAGTGGGCTTGGAATTGTTTTTGAAATAATCGGTGAAGGTTTGAACGACATTTTTGTAGCCTCTGACAGATAGATCAATGCCATTGCCCCATAGTATATTTTCACTTTTGTGGACGAAGGAGAGGTATTCATCCAAATTCCTTTCGCTGAAAGCTTTATGCTCGCTTTCAATGGTTTGGATAATGGCTTTTTCTTCGGTGCTTTGTGTGAAAGCAGAGAAAGTGAATAGCAATAGAAAAAGAGGTGTGAGTATATTTTTCATTGGTACAAATGTTTAGTGATTTGTTTGCACCAAATATCATTGGATTTTGTGCTGAGGGGTTAAAAACCAGCGTTCAGAAATTGGTAATTGGCGTTCAAAAAGGAATTATCGCTTGACTTCACTAGGCATTTCCCCAAAAGTAGCCGTATAAACCTTAGTGAAATAAGAGTGATCTTTGAAACCTACTTTTTCTACCACATCCCCGACGCTCCATTTTCCTGTTTGTAATAATCGACGTGCTTCTCTCAGGCGAATGCTACGAATCAACTCGGAAGGCGAGAGATCTTTTAAAGCTTTTAGTTTGCGATAAAGCTGTGGGCGACTCATCAGCATGGCTTGACAAAGATCAGGTTCGACGCGGAAGTGCTCATCGGAAAGCCGCTCTAAAATGATGTGTTCCAGTTTTTTGAGAAAAAGTAATTCAGGGTCTTGCTCCTTTTGGACATCTATTTCTTCTAGTTCTGCTGTGCCATATTTTGCCTTTAGTCGCTTTCGCAGTTCAATCAATTGCTGCAGTCGAATTTCTAATTCTTTACGATCAAAAGGCTTAATTAAGTAGGCATCCGCACCCGTCTTTAATCCTGCATAGCGAGAAGCATCGTCCGCTTTAGCCGTGAGTAAAATAATAGGAATATGACTGCTGCGTGCATCTTGTTTGAGTGTCGCACAAACTTCAAAACCATCTTTTTTAGGCATCATCACATCACTGATGATGATGTCAGGAACTAACGCCAGAGCGGTTTCAATGCCCGCTGCTCCATCTCGCGCAATTGCCAACTTGTATTGATCTTTTAGGCAAATTTGCAGATAACGAAGGACGTCTGCATTATCTTCTATGAGTAGCGCGATTTCTTTGTTAGAAGTTAACTCAGGACTTGGATTCAATCGGTCCGAAGCAAAGCCCTCAAGTTTACTGCGCTGTTGCTGAATCAGCGGTAGACCTTCTAATCGTTGTGCCGTTTGCTTGATGGGCAGTTGTACAACAAAGCTCGTTCCTTTGCCCAGTTCACTTGTTGCTGCTATTGTTCCGCCTAGCACTTGTACTAATTCTTTGGTCAAGGCTAGACCAATTCCAGTACCTTCTGTACTATCGTTAGCATGCACTGCTTGATAAAACCGGTCAAAGATGTGCGGAAGATGCGCTGCTGCAATTCCAATACCCGTATCTGCAACGCGAATCTGGCAGTATTTTTGCTGCGCTAAATGTTCTATTCGTACAAAGATCTGACCATTTGGAGTAGTAAATTTTAGAGCGTTTCCCATCAAATTTGTGAAGATATGCTCTAGTTTTTCTACATCCATATCCATCCACAATTCATCTACATTTGCTTCAAAATGCACCTCAATATTTTTGGTGTTTGCCAAGGAATGAAAAGATTCCGTCAAATATTTTAAATAGGCAACGATGTCCTGTTGTACTAGATTGACAGCTAAACTTCCAGATTCGAGCTTCGACAATTCGAGCATCTGATTCACTAAGTTGAGCAACTGCTGGCTATTGCGCTTGATTGTATCTGTCCCTTCTTCTGACCACTCTACTGGATTTTTTTGCACTTGATCTGCCATCCCAGCAATGACCGTAAGTGGCGTCCGAAACTCATGCGTAATATTGGTAAAAAAACGCGTTTTGAAGCGATCCAACTCCTGCAAGCGTTGGGTTTCTGCTTGTTTGAGTCGTTGCTTGATTTGAAAGCGATAGATTAGGTAAATCACACTCAAAATTAGGATAGCATACCATGCTAATGCCCATTTTTGCTGCCACCATGGAGGCTGTACAATTAGGTCTAATTCAATAAATGCTTGTCCGAAATTAAGATTTGGATTTACCGCTTTTACTTTCAAAAGATATTTAGCAGGAGGAAGTCCTGTGAAATTGACACTGCGCTTGTTCCCATTCGATTGCCAAGTGTTGTGCAACCCTTCCAATTGGTAGAGATATTGCGTTTTATTGGGCTGAAAATAGTTGAGTGTAGTGAAATGGATGCTGAAAGAACGCTGGTAGTGGGGTATTTCAATAGATGTTGTAGTCTGTAAATTGATAATCCTATTCTGGATGGAATCTGTTGATTGATGCAACTCCAAATGCGTAAAGTAGTAAGCTACATCAGCCTTCCTCATCGAATCTATTCGCCTTGGATCAATGACCTGTATCCCGTTTTCTGAACCAAAAAATAGCCAACCTTCTTCGTTCTTATAAGTAGCATTCAATAAAAAATTATCGCTTATCAGTCCATCTCTACGATCAAAAAATTCAAACGTCTCTTTATCTACATCAAATCTAAAGAGACCATGAGCAACGGTACTTCCCCAAATATAGCCGAAATCATCTTCCAGCAGCCCCATAATTTTCTCGTCCAAAAGTCCGTCCTTGCGTAGGTATCGCTTTATCGAAAAATCAATAGGATCAATGCGATTAAGCCCTGATTCTGTAGCCACCCAAATCAGTCCCGCTCGGCTTTCTAGTAAAGCAATGCTCAATTTATTAGAAAGGCTATTCGAGTTATTGAAATCATGCGTAAAATTCAGGAAATGGAGTCCCTCGCTTTGCTGAAAGTCAATTTGATGAGCTTGTTCTAAAAAATATATTCCATTGCTTAGGCTAGCCCCCCACAAATCTCCATTTCGATCAATCAGCAATTCTTCCGAAGGCAAAGACTTTAGAATTGGGTAGTCGGTTTTATTGAAAAATTGGTAATTTTCATTGCGCGGATCGTAGCCAACCAGATTTGTGAAATTAGCAGACCAAATTCTTTGATTCCTATCTTGGGCAAGCGATCTCAGATTCGTGATTTGATCCAGTAATAATTCTGCTTTTAAAGTATTTGCATCAATTCGATAGAGTCCTCTACCCGAAGCATAGATCATCCCATCGGCTGCTTTCAACAACTTTAAGATACTGTCGTCAATGATCGTTTTTGGCGGATATTCAGGCTGATTTAAATTGAAAACTAGTAGCTTACTGCCATTTGCAAGCCAGAAAAGACTGTCGGTTTGCACAAACTTTCTTGGTTCTTGATATTGGTTGATGGAACTCATATCCATCGGCATTTCAAATCTTTTGGTGTAATGCGGTTTCATATAGATACCTTCCGTAGAACCAATCCAAAAATTGCGGTCTTGATCTTCAAAAAAAGCCAATACTTCTCCTTGAAAATCATCTCTCTCGAAGAAATTGCTCAGCTGAATCGTAGAAATCATTTTCCGATCTGGACTCACCACAGAAATGCCATTCTGTCCTCCAATCCAAATCTGGTTTTGACGATCTTCGTACATTGGAGGATCTGCATAGCGATACTGCGTCGGCGAGTTGTTTAGATAAAAACTATCTTTTTTCCAGTTGTCTTCCCCTTTGGTCAGCCTAATCAGTTTATTGCTACCAAATGCCCATAGCACTCCCTCACGATCTATAAAAATCTGTTTAATTGCATTTTTGGGAAAGGAGGTAACTTCTTGCTTTTGTAAATTAGTAACATCAAAGATTTGAATATCTGTTTCTGTAAGGCAAAAGACTTGTCTATCATTTTCTTGTTGCAAGCTTTTACTCCGCCTATTCAATATTTTCTGATAGAAATCTTGCTTATCCCTTTTTACGTATAAGCCTTCTATGGTAGCTACCCAAATGAGGTCATTAGCGGTACGAAGTACTTGAAAAACAGAAGTGACTAGACTAGAATCAGCTGTATAGATAGGAAATTTGACAATGCTATCTTGTGCTGCATGAAAAGCATTGATGCCTCCGTAGTAGATGCCAAGCCAAAAAGTTGCTTTTTCATCTTTTTGGATGGAACGCGTCCAATTCGCGGATAAACTATTGATATTATCGGGTTCGTGGTAATAAGATGTAAACTCATAACCATCAAAACGATTCAGACCATACTGCGTAGCTATCCAGATGTAGCCTTCATCATCTTGAACGATTTGTGTCACCCAGTTACTAGACAAACCATCCTGCGTCGTCCAATGCTGAAGACCAGACTGCGCAAAGGAAAAATTTGCGGAGAGCAAAATCATTATATGTAGTAGCCGCTTCACTACACGAAAATAGTAAATAGGCTTGTACGAGTTTTGAAAAAGACCCACAAAAAAACTTCTGGTAACTTTGGAGCACTTATTTTCTCGAAGAAATACCTGCGTTTGAATCTTTGTGCCGATTTGATCGTATTGATTTATGTTTTCATACTTGACTTTAACACTTATCACTTTACTTTTATTCGTCAACACTACGTCTGTGCTTAGTGTACCTCACGATTTAAAGATACATTATTAGGCGTGTACGAAGTTTTGAGTAATATTCAAACAAGTCTTATTAGAGCTCCTGAGATCGCGTAACAAGTATGCCCAAAGGGTTTTTATGGACGGAAACACAAATTTCAACTTATTTTTTGGAGAAAAATAAGTTGAAATTTGTGTTTTCGTCCGAAGAACTTACCAAGCATACTTGTTGCGCGATTTTCTCGCATTGACTCAGGCTGTTTTCAAGTAAAATGTTAAGGAAAACGAGACTTCGTATACTCTCAACATATTATATTATATGCTTATGTGAACTACAAAAGTAGCTGTCACTTTAGTTTTTAAAAAATACTACTCAGCGAATAACACTCAATTTTTTAACAAGTTAAAATCAACTGTTCCATGAGAAACAATCTACACTATGTATCTATTTTCCTGATTATTTTTTTACTGACTGCTTGCTCCAAAGAAAACGATTTACTCGATACCGAAGACATAGCGACTCCTGCATTCGCATTAGATGACACGGCTGATGATCTCGCTTTTGAAAGGAATACACTAAATGCCGCTGGCGTAACGACATTGAGCAATGATGTCGTAGAAAAATGGACAGAAGTGCTGCTCGAAGTAGAACGCTACGCAGCAGGGATGCGCCCCAATGCTTCGGCGAGGGCTTTGGCATACATCTATTTGGCGAGTTACGAAACGGCAGTGCCAGGTATGAGCGATCATATTTCTTCGGTGACTGCCTTGCACGGAACGGATATCGAGCTACCACAATTGCGACGACCTGTTCATTGGGAATTAGCACTCAATGAAAGTTTCCGCATCACACTCAATCACTTCCTCATCAATGTACCTGCGACAACGAAATCTAAAATCAATGCTTTGCACGCCAGTTTGGATCAGGAACTATCGCGTGGACTGTCCAGACGGATGATAAATCAATCCAAACAGTGGGGTGCATTGGTCGCCAATACTGTCATTCGATACAGCCAGACGGATCGCTCAGCAGAACGACAAATCCTAGAGCCACAACCGCGTTCCTACGAACCACCGACGGGAGCTGGCTATTGGACATATTCGGCAGAACCCGAACGCGCGCTATTTCCTTATTGGGGAACGGCGAGGGCTTTCGTCATTCCTCCCAACCGAACCCGTTCTGTGCGTCCCTTGACCTACAGCGAAAATCCGAACAGTCCCTATTTCAAAGAAATGATGGAAACCTACGAAGTAAGTACCGCCGCCAAAGCCAATGCTGATGAATCCCTTTGGATTGCAGAGTTTTGGAGCGACGATGTAGAAGGTATGATGTTTAGTCCGCCCGCTCGTCAATTTTCTATTGCCAATCAACTCATCAACCAATATGACCTCAATTTGGAGGAAACGCTAGTCCTTTACCTCAAACTCGGCGTCTCCCTCAACGATGCGGCGGTGGCGACTTGGAAGTACAAATATCAATATATGGTGATGCGACCAAATGTCTTCATCCAAGACTTCATCGATCCCAATTATCAGACCAATCTCTATCGCCTCATCTACTGGCCAAATCCTACTTTTCCCAGCTATCCTTCTGGACATTCTTGTTTTGCTTCCGCTGCGGCTGGCATTTTCATCGATTTCTTTGGCAATAGCACCAATTTTACGGATTATTCACACGATGGTCGGCAAGAATTCATTGGAAAACCCCGTACCTTCTACAGCTTCGAAGCAATGGCCAGCGAAAATGCTTTTTCTAGGATTCCACTCGGCGTACACATCCGAATGGATTGCGAGGAGGGCTTGCGGCTGGGCTATGAGATCGCTGATGCGATCAATCGCGTCGATCTGAGGAAAAATGCAGGTTAGTATCCTTTGGGGGGAAACACAAATTTTTCTTAAAAAATTTGTGTTTCCGTCCGAAGAGGTGATCTGAACATACTTGTTGCTCAATTCTCTTGCATTGACTCAGGCTACATTTAAGCAAAATAGGACTTCGTACAACCCTAGAGCTTGTTTGGAGCAGGATTGAACTGAAAATCAATAGTTTACGGTTCTGGCGAAGAAAATAATAGCGACTTTATCGAGATGAACGAGCGATCCTTCAGGTAAATATTCAGTGAATATTTAAGCGAGCGAACCGCTTCGCGGATGGGTCAGCAGCAATCATTTTCAAAGTCAGGTTCGTGAAATGTTGGTTTTCAGGAAGATAATGCTCCAAACATGCTCTAAATAAAAATTAGCAATTTGAGACTAAAGTATCCACTACTTTTGAGATTCAGATAAACATGTCATAAAATCAATGCACATTTGTGTCTCTATCTATGAAAATACTTTTCAACATACAAGTCTGATGATTCTTCTGTATATTTTAACATATGCTCAATAAAGGCGTTGAAAAAACATGATTTCGTAAAATCAGGAATCAAAAGTGTCAATTGGGCGACTTTTGTCAAAAAAGAGGCTTTTAACAATAGATACTTGCATGTAAAAAAAATTTAATGTTTCTTGTGAAGCAAATTTGGCATAGATATTTACAACAAATACACATTAGGTTTTGTCACCTATGAAATGCTAATCTACACCGACGGTTTTCATCCTCATTTGTGATAAAAATCATCAGCTTAATTACGATCTGCCCAGATTAATATATTCACGGATTGGTCATTATGACATACTGCTTTTTGATAATCTCAATCCCACTGTAATTTACCATAATCATATTTGAGTTTTTAACAATTTTAGTACTAGAACAGTACTGGATTTACTTCAAAGTTCGGAGCTTGTTGGGATGACTAAATATTTCCAATTAGTTCTTAAAAAATCAGCAAGTTTACATGAAAAAGTTAGACACTAGCTTATTATGCCTGCTCATAATGGGCTTCCTCCTTTTACAATCCTGCACAAAAGACGAGCAATTCATCGACGATGCCGCCCAACTGAACAGTAGCTTTGATGCGAATACTTCCGCTTGGGACGAAGTAGACTTGGAGTCGAGAAGTAGCGGTGATGTGAGTTTATTGAGTACCAATATCGTGGCGCAATGGACGAATACGTTTTTGGAAGTCGAACGATATGCTGCTGGTATGCGACCCAATGGATCGGCGCGAGCAATGGCTTATATTTATCTGGCGAGCTACGAAACGGCTGCCCCTGGCATGCGCGACCATATATCTGCGGTGGAAGCTTTGGAAGGAATCAGTATCAATGTACCGCAACAACTGGGTACTATTGATTGGGAATTGGCGCTGAACGAATCCTTTGCCATTACGCTCAACCATTTTTTGATTAATGTTCCCGTCGCTATCAAGGCAAGAATTGATGTGATGCACGAGCAATTGGAAAATTACCTATCTATTGGCGTACCGTCTGGTGTTGTTCGTGATTCTAAAGCTTGGGGCGCTATGGTCGCGAATCAAGTCATCCAATACAGCCAAACCGACGAGGCGGCGGAAGCACAAATGCTAGAGCCACAACCCCTTTCTTACGAACCACCTACGGGTGACGGTTTTTGGACGTATTCGGCAGAACCCGAACGAGCGTTGTTCCCCTATTGGGAAAGCGCGAGAACCTTTATCATTTCACCTGATGAGACGAGTAGCGTGCCACCCGTGAAGTATAGCGAAGATCGAAGAAGCCGTTATTTCAGGCAAATGATGGAAGTTTATACCGCTAATAATGCTGCGCGTGAAAATGATGATGAAATGCTGTGGATCGCTGTATTTTGGAGCGACGATGTGACGGGTATGATGTTTAGTCCGCCCGCACGGCAGTTTGCCATCGCCAATCAATTGATTGACCTTTACGATATGAATTTGGAGGAAGCTTTGGCGATGTACGTTAAACTAGGCTTTTCACTCAA
>JBCDKV010000127.1:0-9989 GCA_038746215.1 Bacteroidota bacterium
AAACGAATCAAAAGGTCTAGAAATGGCAAACTCCTCCGTCGAACCTGCCCTTTCGCCATCCGCCACCTAAGTAAAACGTGTTCCACACTTGCTCCATACGACAACTATTACTTATCATACTTTTGATGCGTTTGCCCTAGACTTTTTTTAGTATTCTCCAATTTAGAACGTCATTTTGTATATTGTAAATTTAGAACAATTGAATACCGATTATTCCTTTTTTAATTATCCAATATTCCGAATATCGGAAGATATAAATAATTCTGTAGCTATAGAAAAACGCACTATTTTAGTGCTTGCTACACCTGATGACTTTGATGAAGACAATCAAGTCCTCCTCCAAAATATTCTAAAGGCTGTGCAGATCGATCTGACTACTCAGGCACATTTACTGCTAGACACTGACAAAAATACAACGCATTGGTCAGCTTATCCAGTTCAGTTGATGCTTAGTTTCGGTGTACCGCTAAAAAATATCGGTCTGAACTACACCATTCCACCCTATCAATTGTTTACGTATCAGCAGCAGTCATTTTTGTGTGTAGACAAATTATCCAAAATTGCAGCGCAAAAGCCACTAAAAGCTGCCCTGTGGAACGCGCTCAAAGGATTTTCAGTAGGAGGATAACCAATGGAGAAAAATATTGCTATTGTAAATGTAGATCATCCCATTTTACTTTTTGATGGTGTCTGTAATCTGTGCAACGGAACAGTACAGTGGATACTGGAGCGCGATGCGGCAGCCCGATTTCGGTTTGCATCTTTGCAGTCAACAGTTGGTCAGCAGTTATTGGCACAGCATGGGTTGACAGATCCTAACTTGGATAGCATCGTCATGATAGCAGGCGAGCGCATTTATACACACTCAGATGTTCCTTTGGAAATTGCGAAACAACTGGGTGGCTTTTGGCAAATGGGATACGTTTTCAAAATTGTGCCGCGTTTTGTACGCGATGCCGTTTATCGCTTTATTGCCAAAAATAGATACCGATGGTTCGGTAAACAAGAAGAAAGCTGTTGGCTACCACAACCCAAGTGGAAAGCTAGATTTCTGTAACTGCTTTCACTTCCTTTCACATTCTCATTTTCTCACTCCCTCATTTTCTTACTTATGTATCAGTCCAAATATAGACGTCTTCGACAAGACGAATTGGATGAAATGACAACAGAATTTGTTCGCTTTTTAGCTTCCTATCAGATTACCTCCACTGAGTGGAAACAACTTAAAAAAGATGATCCTAATCGCGTCGATGAATTGATCTTGCAGTTCAGTGACCTGATTTTTGAAAAGGTATTGAGCAAGGTAGAATATTTGATTTTGAAAAAGCATCGAGAACTACGCGCCTTTAAGCTACTGGATAAAAAGGTCAAATTGCTAGGACTTATCAACAATGGAGACGATGACGGCAATGTCACGCTAGATTTCCGAAAGAATGAGACAGCAGAGGATATGATGCGTCAACTAAGACGGACAAAGGAGGAAATCCGACTATATGCAGCGGAGCGTAAGTATAAAAAAGGTAAGAAGTACGAAGCGTTCACGCTGATGGAAGAGGGCGCGTTGATCGCTAAAGATGGTACTGTTTATAATCTGCTAGATGGCTTGCGGAAAGGGCAGTTGAATTGATATGAGCGAAGTGTATAAAATGGCAGGCATTTCAGAAGCCTAGGGCAAACGCATCAAATTGCATTTTGCTCCTTGATTGATCAAATAGTTTAACTTTTCAGCGATATAGGCTTGGCATTTGTCTCAAGCCGACGGGCTTCCCTTTTCGCATTGACCCAAAAGGGAGAAAAGGTCTAGAAAGGGCAAACTCCTTCGTCGAACCTGTCCTTTCGCCATCCGCCACCTAAGTAAGTCGTGTTCCAAACGATAAAAGATTAATCATATTTTTGATGTATCTGCCCTAGTTCATTACAAATTCCCTAAGTTTCTAATTTTTATTTTTCTCATAACGCATTCCTTCTACATTTCTACTCAGCACCGCTTTTACTTTGATGTGTTTGTCGCTAGGATTGATGATGCGTGCTGTTTCATTTTTGGACACGTAGATTTTGGCATTGCTTTTCCCGGAAAGTCCGAAGCCTTGAGTTTGCTGCTGTGATTCTGTATCGACAACTGAGATTTTGATTTCCTCGCTTGAGGTATTTGTTAGTTTGGCTCGAAAGGAGGTATTCTGATACTCGCCAAGTACGAATGTTTCATTGGGTTCGATAAAAACACCTGCTGTGGAAGAACAAGAAGTAAGGACAGCAAAGACAAAAAATGCAAGTAAGTATCTCATAATCAATATGATTTTTGATGTAAAAAAATAAGATACATTCCCTCTAAAAAAGAATGTGACGCAAAAGTGGTGGGAAAAAAGAGGTGGGTCGTCTCATTGGGCATTTTGAGACTAATAGATAGGTTTTTTTGAGTCTTATAGATGTAGTTTAAGACTAGAATTTAATTATACAAGTCACTGACTATCAGTACTTTGCATAGATTTAATATATTGTGTGGGTGTTTTACCTTGCAAATCAGAAAAAACGCGATTGAATGTCGCTTTGGAGTTGAAGCCGGACTCATAAGCCAGTCCTAGAATGGAAAAATCCTCGTGCTTGCCTGCTTGTATAAGTTTCAAAAAATGATGGACTCGGTACTGATTGATTTGACTCCGAAAGCTTTCGCCACGAGAAGAGAAGTAAGCTGACAAATTGTTTCTGGGTACATCTAACATCTTTGCCATAGTTGCTAGATTGATCTCCGGATCTAGGTAGATTTGCCGCTCGGTCAGTAACTGCTCGATTTGTTCTGTTAGTTCGTCAAAAGCAGTTTGAGGTGAATTAGTTGTTTCGGACAATATAGTCGAAAGCGTTTCTGATAATGGTACAGATCTCTGACTATAAATGGGTGTAATGCGATCTTGATTTTGATATAAAAAGGCATTGTATCCAATGAAAATGCTCACCAGAGCTTGACTGATTTTGAGTGGAAAATCCAGCCAAGCGGTATTGAAGAGATTGTAGGCGTAAACATTCCAAAGCAGCCAATCAATAACTTCATAAGTAATAGAAATACCAAACAAGATCAACAACGACCAAGCAAATCGGCGCAACCAGTATCCAATAGGCACTTTCCACTGAGCAGTCGGTATCTCTTGCCGTATCAAGCGTAGCGCAGCAATGATGTATCCCAATGTTAACGCCATCCACAGGACAGTTTCGATGTACTGACCGTAAGGACTCACCACATTTTGCCAGACCCAGCTTTTGTAAGCTGCAGACCGAAATCCTATGATGCAATAGAATAAAAACTGAGCCATAGGTAGCACAAAATGAATCCCATGTCGTCGCTCTAGCCGAAAAGCAGGCTGCAATCTGGCTTTGACGAAAAAGTAAAACAATGGCCCTATGCTCAGCGAAAAAATGATGGGAATAAAGTATAGATATTGATAAGTAGAATAGACACCTGTGGTTGCTAGAAGGCTATTCATCAACGTCAAACTGTAAAGAATAAGTAGTGCGCTCAACAGGATATTGGCTTGTCGTATACCATCGCGGCGTGTCAAAATCTGAATACCGACCAGCAGACAAAGCAGAATCCCAAAACTACCAATAACAACAGCAATAAAACTATCCGGCGCGATTTCCATGAGCGAAATGAAGATGGTGTTGTATAAATGACGCTTCTCAATGGGGACAGTTGCATCTTGTTACTTGACTTCCGTGATTATAGACTAAAATCTGGAAATGCACCATTGCTTTGATTATTCACTCTTGCTTAGACAAGCTCTTGTATTTTCCCTTACTTTTGTTGCATATTTAGAAATCAAAAAACAAATCAACTTTTTATGAGAATATTCTTCTTCGTTATGACTGCTTTATCGCTGCTGTTTGCGTGCAACCCAACAATCGCTACAGGGCCGACTGCCAACAATACCATCCTCAACCATACCATGAAAGAGGTTTTCCGCGTCTGGCCGGATCGGGAAGAGACAGAGTGGGAGTTCATGGAAAATAGTTCGACTTATCTAGATGATGGACTTCGGTACCACTATGCGCTACTGAAAGATATGGCGTCTATCAGAATACTGGAGCGTGTGACCGGAGAGCAGGTCTTTTTGAGCGGTCCTCATACCGGCGATCAGCTTAATTTTGCCGCAGATAGAGGCTTTGGCTATTACAATCCGGAATTTTGGAAGCGCGTCAAAACAGTAATGGCATACAGTTTGGAAAATGATGCCGCCTTTCAACAATTGGGTAAGTATGTCTATAACCAGAAAATAGGTAAGGTAGCACAGCTCTACTATGACAGCTATCTATATCTCCAAAACAACAAAACCGTGGCAACTAAAGCCAGAAAAGACTACGAAGCGGCTATGGCATCTGGTGCTTCGCCGGGAGAATTGATACAGGAGACGTTTCGCTCTTATGCCGACTCTAGAGAAGAACTGGGACAAGACTGGTACATCGCGAATACCGCACCAGGCTTTTGGATTCGGAGAGAAATAGATGGTACTGCGGATGAGATATTTGAAGTATTGCAGCTAGTGAGAGAGGCGTATGAGTAGGATTTCAGTCAACCCTTATTTAACGTAGGCTTACCTTTATTTTGATGATAAAGACTAATGCTGCTACCAAAGTACAAAAGCATACCTCTCGAAGAAGCACACTTTGGGAGGTTTTCTCTTTTTATGAGAATTTGTCTTACAAAAAATGATCGACTAAGAACTACTCAATCGATCATCTTTCTAATGGCTTATCAATCGCTTCCGAGGTATCGGAACAAGTCATGCCTCGCGCTTAACAATCCTTACCCCTCAATATACTTCACCGGCGCATTCGTATTGTAAAAGAAGAACGACCACTTGTCTGCTTGCTCTTCTATGATTTTAGCAGTTGGTTTGCCTGCACCGTGACCAGCATCTGTCTCAATGCGGATCAAAACTGGAGCTTCACCTTCATGCGCTTCTTGCAAACGAGCTGCAAACTTGAATGAGTGAGCAGGCACGACACGATCATCATGATCGGCAGTGGTGACCATCGTGGCAGGATATTTTACACCTGCTTTTAAGTTGTGCAAAGGCGAATAGGCGACTAAGTTTTTAAAGTCTTCTTCTGATGCTTCAGCATTTCCGTATTCTGGAATCCAGCCTTTTCCGACTGTAAATTTATGGTAGCGCAACATATCCATCACACCTACAGCTGGGAAAGCAGCAGCAAACAACTCAGGTCGTTGTGTCATGGTCGCGCCGACAAGCAAACCGCCATTTGAGCCACCTGCAATGGCTAGTTTATCACTACTCGTATAGTCTTCATCTATCAAATACTCCGCTGCTGCGATGAAGTCATCGAATACATTTTGCTTGTTCAATAGCATGCCTGCTTGATGCCACTCTTCGCCGTATTCACCGCCACCGCGAAGGTTTGCCATCGCATAGACACCATCATTTTCTAGCAAAATCAGATTGGATGCACTAAAGCTAGGTGATAGGCTGATGTTGAATCCGCCATAAGCGTAGAGATAAGTTGGACGTTGTCCATCCAAGTCTAATCCTTTTTTGTGGACGATGAACATCGGGACGCGCGTACCATCTTTACTAGTATAGAAAACTTGTTTTTCGACATACTCTTCAGGATCAAATTTGATTTCTGTTTGATAAAAAGGTTCGCTTTTGCCCGTCGCTACATCATATTTGAAAATGGTCGGTGGATAGACGAAAGAGGTAAAACTGTAAAATAAAGTTTCGTGATCTTCTTTGCCACTAAATCCACCTGCGCTACCCAAGCCTGGCAATTTGATCTCTGTTCTGTCGCTTCCATCATAATTGATACGGAAATAGCGATCTGTGGCATCTTTCAAGTAGTTGGCAAATAAATATCCACCGCCTGTCGCCACACTTTGTAGCAAATCTTCTCCCTCAGGAATGATGTCTTTCCAATTCTCTTTGCTCGGATTATTGACATCTATTTCTATCAATCTATATTTCGGTGCATCTATATCAGTCTGCACCAACATTTTGCCATCACCTAGATGATGGATCGGACGACTTTTGTTGCTGAATCCTTCAAACAATACTTTGAAGTCATCGTCAGTGCCTAGCTTTTTGTAATAAGTCGCAAAACCATCTGTGCCAGGCTGCGCATATAAAATCGCGTACTCTTTATCCTCTGTCACGCTGACAAAGTTGTAATAATCAGGATTTTCGTCATCGCGATAGATCAATTCATCTTCGCTTTGGTCTGTCCCAATTTTGTGGTAATAGACGCTGTGGTATTGATTGTTGGTGGACAGGGCAGAACCTTCTGGTTTTGGATAGCGGCTGTAAAAGAAACCATCTTTGTACCAAGCAGCACCAGAGAATTTAACCCACTCTAGTCGGTCGTCTAGTTGCTCTTTGGTATCCACATTCATCACATACAAATTCGACCAATCCGAACCAGCATCCGAGCGACTATAAGTCACATATTTATTATCTTCCGAAAAACCAACCAAGCCTATCGAACTCGTCCCTTCTTTATTCATTTCGTTGGGATCGATAAAGACCTCTGCTTCTCCATCCAATCCTTTTTGTCGATAAATGACATACTGATTTTGTAAGCCTTCTTTTTTATAGAAAAAATAGTAATCACCCACTTTGAATGGAGAAGACAGTTTGGGATAATTGAAGAGTTCGGCATAGCGTTCTTCTATCGCTTCTCGATATGGAATTTGGGAAAGATAAGACTGCGTCACTTTGTTTTGCCGTGTCACCCACTCTTCGGCCTCTTCGGAGCGGTCATCTTCTAGCCAGCGGTATTCGTCTTTCACTTCTGTCCCAAAATAGTCATCGCTTTGATCGACCATTCGAGTTTCAGGATAAGCTACTGGTATGATTGGGTTGCGCACGGCAGTCGTCTGTGTTGTCATGTCGTCTTGTTCTGTTGTTTGGCAATTCCAAAGGAGGAGCAAAAGTAAAGGGAATATGGGTAGTTTCATTTGCATGTTTGTTGATATTTTTATGTATATTTATTGTTTGTTTAATGATTTTAGATGATATTATTCTTAAAGTACTTTTGCAAGATGCTATTTCCAAAGTGAATCCCAAATATTCCTCACTTCCTTTCCTATTTTCTTACTGCTTTTGACTACTTCTTTTGTCGCTCTTTCAACTTTTTTTCTCACCTTTCTAAATTCATTCCCTAATCTAGGATTGACTTTATCTAAAGTATTTTCGATTCCGTTCATCCATATTTTTGCTAGTTTCTCTGCAAATTTATCTTCTTCTTTTTCTAGTTTTTTTTTGACTTTTAGATTTTTTTCACTTTTGATAATTTTCTCTCGCTGCCTTTTCGTAAGCTTATCAAACTTATCAATTGTATAATAAGGAAGAATATCTAACACTGCAAAAAAGAGTTTATATATATTCCATCCAGTCAAAGCATCATATTCAATTATCTGATCCGCCCTAAACTTTTCATGAGGAAACTCTTCTTTAAGACCTTTTAAAAAGTTAAGTTTCATTTCTTGAATTGCGGCACTTTCTCTCGGAGATGTTGGACCCTTAAGTCCATCAATTCGAATTTTCTTTACAGTTCCATCGATATCATCATATGAAAGATTTGAGAGCTGGTTTATTCCAAAAATTAGATGATTGGACTTTTTTCCTCCTTTTAATAGCTGTTTAACGCTTTCTATTGTTCCTCTTTCAATCGGTCTCGGTGGAATTGTTACGATTATTACGCCATCAACTTCTTCTGCTCTTTTTCTATATATTTTTTTATACTCTTTATCCCTCTTGCTATTGTCGCCTAGCCCTGGCACGTCTATTAGAAGAAGATTGTTGTCTTGATAACGCCACTCAAATTCCTCATCTTTCATTGTCCCTCGACTATCGTGGCTTACTTTCCCTTTTTTGATTCCAAATAACGTATTTATTGTGGTAGTTTTACCATTACCAGTTTTTCCAGCTATCATTATTCTTGGCTCTCTTTCATCAGGTAGGTATTCTTTCACATTTTCTCTGAATTGTCTCAGTTTATTATGAACTCTGTTTAGCTCGCTATTCTTGCGTATCTCTTTTAGTTCATAAGGTTTGTATTGAGCATATTCTTTTGGATAATTTTCTTTTACCCAGTCTAATAATTCATGTACTAAATTTTTTCTATTGAAGAACTTAATCACAAAATATATTAAGTCCTCTTTCTTGAGATATATTGGTTTCCTATTTGTTGAGTTAATGAAATCGTAATTTGATGCGCTAAATTCAATGATTTCTTTTTTTGTGATAGTTCGGTTGCTTAAAAGCCTATGAATTTGATTTAAATTGTATGCTTTATCTTTTCCAGTAATTAGCTCTCGATCTATTTCTATTTTACATTCTCTAACAAATATTTCAAGGTGCTTTTTTTCAAAATCCCTATTGATTGATTGTAGAATTCTACCATTGATTTGGTTCAGCTTAGTACCCCATTCATCTAGTTTCACTGCCCCTTTGATAAAATTTTCTAGCCACATATTATATTCGCCTGAAAGTATAATAAAGGTCTGCTCAGAATCGGTATCTTTAAAAACTTTTAGCAGTAGAGCTATAACTTTGTCAGTATTTCCCTGAGAGAGATGTTTTTCAACTATCTGTTTGAATTTGATATTTTTCATTTTGCGATTTGATTTTTACTTTCCAGTAGTTGACATTAACTAAGTTATAATTTTCGCTAGAAAGATAATGTTGATAAGGGCATGCAATTACTTAAAATAGAGTATAGATTTGAGAGAAGGCATAGTAGCGTATATTTATTTATACGACTCTGAGAAGTCAGTTTCAATAATCCAATACAGCATGGATAATAAGTTGAATATCAAAGATTTTTTTGTGTAAATAGAAATATAATCACTTCACCAAATGCCGACCCAAATCCTCCACTCGTTCACAACAAATCTGCTCCATCACCTGCTGCAACTGTCGTTTCAAAATAGAAATCGTATGATTCCCACCTTGTTTGCCAAGCGCGCCGACGCCATACATAAAGGCTCTTCCCAAGAACGCAAAATCGGCACCACTCGCCAAAGTACAAGCAATATCAGGACCAGTACGAATGCCACTATCCATCATCACTTTGATTTGATCGCCGAAGCGTTCTGCGATACTTGGTAGCACTCTAATGGTCGATTGTCCAGCATCCAATTGGCGTCCACCATGATTAGAAACAATGACGCCATCGACGCCTAGATTGACTGCTCTTTCAACATCTTCTTCGCTTGCGACGCCTTTGAGTACGAGTTTCCCTTTCCATCGGTCACGGATCGGTTTGATGCGCTCGGCATTCATGCGACCAGAGAATGTATCATTCATAAATAAGCCCAAATGACGCAAACTCATCCCATCTGGCATATAAGGAGTCAAGGTCTTAAAGCGCGGCTGCCCAGAAAACAACGTCCGCAGTGCCCAGTTGGGATGCCCGACGATCTGCACCATATTATTCAAGGTCATTTTTGGTGGAATAGCGAGACCATTTTTAATTTCTTTTGGACGATAACCAAAAGTCGGTACATCCGACAGAATCACCAGCACGGGACAACCTGCCGCTGCTGCTCGATCTATCAAATCATCTCTTAATTTCGGTTCTTTCGGATGGTATAATTGAAACCAAGCGCGCCCTTCTGTGATTTCGCTGATTTCTTCTATGCTTGCTGTAGCGACTGTACTCAGAATGTACGGAATATTATGGTCGAAAGCGGCTTTGGCGAGAATCTGAGAGGCATTGGGCCACATCAATCCTTGTAGACCGATGGGCGAGATGCCAAAAGGTGCATCATAGGTATGCCCAAAGATCTCCGTTTTCATATTAGCTTCGCCATAATTTTCGAGGTAGTAAGGTTTGAGTTCGACTTCTCGGATTTCGGACGTGTTCTTTCGGAGATTGACCTCTTCGTTGCAGCCACCGTCTACGTATTGGAAAGCGAACTTAGGGACGCGTTTTTTTGCGCGTAGGCGTAAGGAGCGGACGGAAGGGTAGTTTGGATTGTA
>JBCDKV010000128.1:0-9965 GCA_038746215.1 Bacteroidota bacterium
CGCATCTTCCTCTTTCGGGCGACGATCATAATTATCTAAAATAGCATACAAATTACTACCGTTCATCGCCAAACCAATCCGTCCAACCCCTTCGCCAGTAGGAAAACCACTCTTATCAGTATTCAGCAATTGCCAGGTTTTGCCACCGTCTGTACTTTTGTGGATGCCCGAACCTGCCCCTGCTTCCGTGAAATCCCAAGCACGGCGCGTACGTTCCCAAGTAGCAGCATACAAAACATCAGGATGCTGAGGATCAATTAATAAGTCCACTGCACCCGCATTTTCATTGACATACAGCACCTGTTCCCAGCTATTACCACCGTCTGTTGTTTTGTAAACGCCTCGTTCTTCATTGGGCGAGTAAAGATGTCCTAGAACGGCTACCCAAAGCGTATTTGGATCGTTTGGGTGCAGGACGACGCGACCGATATGATGGCTTTCCGCGAGTCCTTTGTGCGTCCAAGTTTTGCCGCCATCTTCACTTTTGTACATGCCTACACCAGCATAAGAAGAGCGACTGGAATTGACTTCTCCTGATCCCAACCAAATGGTGTTGCGTTCCCAATTCACTGCAATATCACCTATCGTCATTACGATTTCTTCTTCAAATGATGGCTCAAAAGACATGCCATTGTTCGTGGTTTTCCAGAGTCCGCCCGAGGCATAGGCCACGTAAAAATGTGTGGGATCTGTGGGCGAAACTTCTATATCCGTGACACGTCCCGCAAAAACCGTTGGGCCGACATTGCGGAAGGGAACATTAGCGACCAAAGAAGCGGCTTGCAGTGCCTGTCGATCTTGGAAAGCGGCTATTCGCGCTTCGGCAGAGGTGGCTGGAGGTTGCAATTGCATTTGTGCCATGGAGCATATTGGGAGTAGGATGAGTAGGTATAGTAAATGTTTCATTGTTGTCTGATTTAAGAATTTTGATCGCTACAATACGAAGTTTTTGGCAATGCTCAAAATAAATTCTGATGAGTGTTGCGGTAATCACTAAATATGGCAATCGCAAGTTTTCAACTTAAAGCCAAGGGTAATAGGTTTTTTCAAAAATTGAAATATACTCCGTTTGGGATAAAAAAGTGCATTTTGCTTCCTTCACATTTTCAAATACAAGCTATTAGATGTACTTTCAAATTTGGCGGCATCGAGCCTGCCAAATTTGATCAAGGTTTTTTAAGGACAAAGAAGCGAGAATCGCTTCTTTGTCCTTAAAAAACCTTGATTCGCTGAGGAGGTGTCGACCTCCTCCTCAGCGAAAACTTACCCTCAAATTTAGCGGCAAATGATGTGAACAAAACCTTTTTCCGAAGAGACCAACTGAGCATATTTGTTGCTCAATTATCTTGCATTGACTCAAGCTTTTTTCGAGCACAATGTTAACAAAACTGAGACTTCGTACAATCCTAATTAATTTGTATGATTCCTTCGGATAGCTACTGCATCCCCATACTACTTTCCGCAGGATCTTCTTTCAACGTAAATACCCGCTCCACTGGATTCAGTGGCGTATCAACAGTATTACCCGCACCATCAATCAAAGTAAGCTTGACTTTGTTGTCGCCCATCGGTAGTCCTTCAAGGTAGTAAGGCTGCCATACGTCTATCATTTGCTCAAATTCGCCGTTGATTTCTACTTTTACTTGATAATCTTCTCCCAAATTCAAATTCACGACGTAAAAGTCCAGCATGACTTTTTCCGTATTTTTCTTACCGACATAAGTTCCTTTTGGACGACTGTAAAATAGCATAGGATCTTTAATATCTTCCGTAGCGGTAAAACTTCCGCCTGCTACCGTTACTTTTTGTGCTGTATGAGCAGCATCCGTTTTAATACTTTCGTGATAAGAACGCGATAAGAAAGCAAGGATATGGTGTTCGCCATCGGTCACTTCATGCGCAAATTTATTTTCGTACTTAGCAGCGTAGGGCGCATTATCCACAATCAGATGAATGTGTTGTCCTTTGCCCGAATTAGCACACATCTTGCTATCTGCATCAGGCGTTTGCGCCCCCAAAAGATAATTGGTTGCTGTAATTGGGAACTCAAATGTCCCATCTGCATAGATCATATCATCAATAGTCGCGTCTGGATAAGCGGTGGATTCTTCAAAGGCATATAGGCTATATCCTTTCGCCATATCTGTTTCTTGAGTGGTGCTGCTTGTTTCTTCTTCCGTAGTATTATCTGCGTCATCACCGCCACAGGAAATGAATAATAAAGAAGTCATCAAGAAAGACAAGAAGAGTAAACGCATTAGTTAATAGTTTAAAGACGGGTTTATCCATGTATAAAAATTGATTGACACTTTCTTTTTGGAAGGGCTTCATTGCAATCCGAAGTCCCTTTTATGAACGAGATCATGCCAAGTAAATGGATAAACTTGTCGGTTTAAGTGAAAAAGAGATGAGGCGTACCAATCTATTATTGGTCGATCGCTACTTAATTTGTACTTTTGCGCCTCATTTCAAAAGAGCATATGTTAAAGTATGCTTTTGGCTATTCGCTGAAAGCCATCTGCACGCTAGAGATGATGCAAAGCATACTGTCCCTTTTGAATTAACTATTTTTTTGACGAGTGGTTCATCGCGGCTGTTTCATTCTTCATAGATATAAAAGTACCTCATACATTTGATGAACCCTCTGGATAATAAAATGTAAATTTACTAATCAGCCGCCATTAATAAAAAAATTCAATGCCTACATTTCAGGAACTTGGACTTCGGTCGGAATTGATGCAAGCGATAGCAGACTTAGGATTTGAGCATCCAACCCCAGTGCAAGAAAAAGCAATTCCTGCGCTCTTAGCTTCTAAGCAAGATTTGATTGCTTATGCACAGACGGGAACTGGGAAAACGGCGGCTTTTAGCTTGCCAAGTATTCATCAAATTCAGACCGATAGCAAGAAAATACAGCTATTGGTACTCAATCCCACTAGGGAACTCTGCTTACAAACTTCCAACGAAATTCGGAAGTTTATCAAGTATTTACCTCAGCTCGACATCATTTCCGTATACGGTGGCGATCCCAAATACAAACAAGAACGCCAGTTGCGAAAAGGAGCACAAATCATCGTAGGAACGCCTGGTCGGGTACACGATTTCATTCGCTCCAAAACACTGAAATTACAGGATTTGACAACTTTGGTGTTAGACGAAGCGGATGAAATGCTGACGATGGGCTTCAAGGATGATTTGGATGCCATCTTGGAAGCTACGCCTAGTGAAAAACAAACACTCTTGTTTTCTGCGACTATGCCCAAAGACATTCGCAGTATCGTCAAAAAATACATGAACAAACCTGTGGAAGTCAACGCAGGGACAGAAAATATCAGTGCCGAAAACATCACCCATACTTATAGCGTGATGCGAGGTCGAGATAAATATGCAGCTTTGAAGCGATTTGCAGATTACCATCCGGGTATTTACGGTATCGTTTTTTGCCGAACCCGTCGCGATACCAAAGAAATTGCCGATAAGCTCATCCAAGACGATTATTCTGCGGATGCTCTGCACGGCGACCTCTCGCAGTCGCAACGCGAACACGTGATGAAGCGATTTCGTGCCAAACAAATTCAGCTACTAGTAGCGACCGATGTGGCAGCGCGAGGACTTGACATTAATAACCTCACCCATGTCATTCACTACCATCTACCCGACCAAAACGAAGCCTATATTCATCGCAGTGGAAGAACGGGACGTGCTGGAAATAGTGGGGTTTCCATTGCCTTATTGAATACGCGAGAGAAGAGCAAATTGAAGCTGTTGGAGAAGATGATTGGGAAAAAGATGGTTCAGAAAAAAGTGCCCAACGGCGAGGAAGTTTGCGAACAGCAACTACTACATTTTGTAGATCGGATCGAAGAAGTAAAGATCGAAGAAGTGGATATTGCGCCTTATTTGGATGGTATCAACAGTCAGTTGGAGCATTTGAGTAAAGAAGATTTGATCAAACGAGTGTTGTCCATTGAGTTCAATCGCTTTTTGGAATATTATCAGGATGCGCCCGACTTGAACTACAACGGCAAAACCAGCAAATCGGAAGGCAGCAAACGAGGTGGCGGCAGAGGGAAAATGGATCGTTACTACATCAATATTGGTAGCCGAGATGGACTCAATCCAGGTATGCTCATCAAGATGCTGAATCGCAAATTGAGCGGACATACTTTCCAAATCGGACAAATCGAAATTTTGCGTAACTTCTCCTTCTTTGAAATCGATCAAGGGCTAAAAGACGAAGTTTTACGCAGCTTGAATCGCTCCAAACACAAAGGGCGTGACATCGTTGTGGAACTTAGCACAGAAAAGAGAAAATCGAAGTCCAAATTCATACGATCCGACAACAGCGATTTTCCTAAAAAACGGAAGAAAAAGAAGAAAGGGAAGAAGAAATTTTTTAGGTAAGAATTCTTTAATCTTCATTTACTGCTTTGCAACTCTCCATCGTCATTGTCAACTACAACGTCAAGTACTTCTTAGAGCAGGCACTGCGTTCGGTACAATTAGCTTCGCAGCGTATGGCGGTAGAAGTATTTGTGGTCGACAATAATTCAGTGGACGATTCGGTAGCGATGGTGCGCACGAAATTCCCCGACGTACACCTGATCGCCAATACCGATAATCCTGGTTTTTCGGTAGCTAACAACCAAGCCATAGCACGGGCAAAGGGTAAATACGTCTTGCTGCTCAATCCCGATACTTTGGTGCAAGAGGACACCTTCGAAGCTTGCTACGCGTTCATGGAAGCGCATCCAAAAGTAGGGGCTTTGGGCGTGAAAATGATTGATGGTTCGGGGAAATTCCTGCCCGAATCCAAGCGAGGGTTTCCAACTCCTTTTGCTGCCTTTTGCAAGACCTTTGGGCTATCGAAATGCTTTCCTACCTCTCCTTTATTCAACCGCTATCATTTGGGGCACCTCTCCGAAAACGAGACCAACCCAGTAGACGTGCTAGCGGGTGCTTTCATGTGGTTACGCAAAAGTGTGCTGTCAGAAATCGGCTTGTTGGACGAGCGGTTTTTCATGTACGGTGAAGATATTGATCTGTCCTATCGAATCAGTTTGGCGGGCTATCAAAATTATTATTTGGCATCCACCAGCATTATTCACTACAAAGGCGAAAGCACCAAAAAGGGCAGCTTAAACTACGTGCGCACCTTCTACAATGCCATGATTCTTTTCGCCCAAAAACATTTCAAAGGTAATCGGGCAAAGCTGTTTATTTTGATGCTTCGTGCTGCGATTTACTTCCGAGCTACCCTAACTTTACTCTCAAATTTGGCGAAGCGCTTATATTTGGTGGTACTTGATGCTAGCTTGCTGTTTGGTGGCTTACTTTTTTTAAAGCACTTTTGGGGTATCTACCATTTTCAAGATGCGGACTACTATTCGGATCGGCTGCTCTACGTCAATTTCCCCATCTACATCGCAGTTTGGCTACTCAATATCTATTTCAGCGGCAACTACGATCGGCAAGACGATTTGCGGCGACTGTTCCGAGGTATTCTATTGGGCAGCTTAATCATTGCCGCTATTTACGGCTTTTTGCCTTTGGATTTGCGATCTTCTCGCGCCTTAATCGTTTTGGGGACGCTCTGGGCTTTGTTTGTTCTCCCCATCAATCGGCTACTAATTCATTTTTTGCGCTTCCGCAATTTTAAAATAGGAAAAGCACAAGCCAAAAATCTGATTATCGTCGGAAGCCTAGAAGAAAGCCAACGCGTGCAGCAACTGCTCAATCAAGCTGGCGTTGAGAAAAATTTCATCGGTACGGTCAATAGCACAAGCGATGCTTCCAATCAGTATTTAAGCCGTTTAGCACAGCTTTCCGAAGTCGTGCAAATCTACCAAATACAAGAAATCATTTTTTGTTCCAAAGATGTCTCCTCGGAGCAAATTATGAAGTGGATGACCCATCTAGGATCAAATGTAGACTACAAAATTGTCCCCAAAGAAAGCCTTTCCATCATCGGCAGCCACTCCAAAAACGAGCCAGGTGAATTGTACACCATTGATATACAGTACAATATCCGTCAGCAACTACAAGGGCGCAACAAACGCCTCTTCGATTTCATGTTAGCTCTATTTTTTCTGATTACCCTGCCCATTCAGCTTTTCCTCATCAAAAATCCTAGCACATTTATTCGTCACTGCTGGCAGGTCTTGATCGGTCAAAAAACTTGGGTCGGCTATCGTCCGCTCGAAACACAACAGCGCAATTTGCCGCCCCTGAAACCTTCCGTTTTGTACACCGATAGTCACCTCGCTCACCTAGCACTCAGCGAAGCCACCCAAGCCCGCCTCAATTTTTTCTACGCCAAAGACTACGATACCGCCAAAGACCTAGAAATTGTCTGGAAAGCTTATCGGAGATTAGGCGGCGGATAATTTTTTTATTGGTATCATTTTAGGGTGCACGAGGTCTCATTTTTCTTAACAGAAAACAGCCTGAGTCAATGTAAGGAATTCGCGCAACAAGTATGCTCAGTAAATCTCTTCGGACGGAAACACAAATTTTCAGTTATTTTTTCAAGAAAATATCTGAAAATTTGTGTTTCCGTCCATATAAAATCTCTAGGCATACTTGTTGCGCGATCTCAGGAAGCTTTCTCATATTTATTTCAAGTATTGCCAAACCTCGTACACGACTAGTATTACTTCGTCCGCAACATTTGTTTGGTAGCGATCATTCGTCCGTCCACCACCAATGAATATTGATAACTCATTTCCTTCGCATTTGGCATTTGCAAAGTAATTGTTCCTTCGCCCGTACCTTCCAAATCAAAGGTTTTGATGACTTGTCCTAAAGCATTGCTTATGCGAATTTGTGCCTGTTGCGTAGATTCAGGTAAGTAGTAGCGTATCGTAGTTTGGTTATCGAATGGATTGGGTTGATTTTGCTCGATTTGCGGTGTTTGGATAGTTATTACTTTTTGTTGTTCAGTTGCAGCGTCGTTTTTTAGGATTAAAGCTTCCATTCTAGCCAGACGTGTTTCTAATTCCGCTATTTTTGTAGTATTATCCTGATTATCCTTCACTAATTCTTCATTTTTTGCGGACACTTTTTCCAATTCGATTTTTAATTCTTTGATCCCTTGGATAGCGAGGACACCAAAAGCGTCATAATCCATCATCAGTCGTGTTGAGCCATCGTCTAGCCTACGCTCTCTCACCACGGATGGAAAATATTGCTGTACTTCTTGCGCTAAAAAGCCCACTGAACGTCTTTTGCTGGGGTTATTCTTAATGAATTCGTAAGTGGAAGGTGTAAGTTGAATAAGCTGAGTTAGGATATTTTTATATGGTTTTATTTTTCTCTTGAGTTTTTGATCAGAAACTTTAATATAGGAACCATCTTTGTCTATGTAGCTCTTAAGATCGGAATTGTAAGCAAAATCCAAGGGATCAAAAGATCGAATATTCCAGAAATCATTATCACCCTGCACTAAATCAATAGCAGGTGAAATGCCGAATATGGTTAATTCGGATGGAGAAGAACCAACTACTCTATTCCCAATTACAAAATAACCATTTGTCCTCAATTCGCCTATTGAAAAATCGCCTTGAATGAGTGGTTCATTTGTTCCAATATTATCTATGAAAAGTTTATTGCTCAGAGTATCTGTATTGAAACCCGCAGCATGACCAATAAAAACATTACCTGAACCTGAGGTATGATTTTTTCCTGCCGAATGACCAATAAAAACATTCTGTGAACCTGTCGTTTGATTTGTAGCTGTCGTAGTTCCTATGAAAACATTTCGCTCTCCACTAAGCTTAGAACTAGCGGAACTTGCACCAATAGCCACATTAGAAGCACAAGCTTGACAATTCCACATGCTAGAGTCACCAATAGCTACATTTTCATTCTGTCCAGCATTAGAAGTGAGTGATTGATAACCAATAGCAACATTTCCGCTTCCCCTTCCATTCCCACTACCTGCTGCATAGCCGAGAAAAGTGTTGCGGCTGCCTAGATTATTTGTACCTGTATTGACACCTAAAAAAGTGTTAAATGCACCCGTTTCATTTCCAAAACCTGAGCGATAGCCCACAAAAATATTGCCCGATGCAGTAGTGGTAAAGACGCCTGAAGACCGACCAATAAAAAGATTATCAGAGCCTGTTGTCAGCGCATAACCTGCTCTTGAACCTATGGCAGTATTATTACTACCTGTAGTTTGGTACAAAGCGGAATCTCCAATTGCAACTGTGCTGCTCACATTTGATTGTGCTAATGCCGCATTTCCTACTGCTACGTTATTGGATTGATTCGTCATAGAGAATCCTGCTGCTTCTCCAATTAAGGTATTATTTGAACCTGAATTGCTTGCCCCTGCCTCTCGACCGACAAATACATTGTTACTGCCCGAAACATTACTCGCTCCTGTGGAATAACCTAGAAAAGTGTTATGCTCGCCAGTAGTATTCAATATGCCTGCCGTAGAGCCTACAAAAGTATTCTGATCGGCAGTTGTATTATCTGTCCCTGCAAAACGACCAATGAAAGTATTGTTTACCCCTGAGGTGTTTTCTGTCCCGCTATCTGCACCCACGAATACGTTGGAAGTTCCATCGCTATTATCACGTCCTGCATTACTCCCCAGAAAAGTATTGACACTACCAGTATCGTTAAATCTACCTGCATTACTGCCGAGAAAAGTGTTACTTGTTGCACTGGTCAAAGATTCCCCTGCTTGCGTTCCAATAGCTGTATTATTGCCACCACCACTGATGTCATAACCTGATCGGTATCCAACAAAAGTGTTTGAGTTACCCATATCAGCACTATTCAGTGGATTACCCGCTGACTCTGTACCAATAGCTGTATTATTGTCACCCGTTCGGTTAGCTTCGCCAGTAGAATAGCCCAAAAAAGTATTGTTTTCTCCTGTGGTATTACTGAAACCTGCTGCGTAACCTATCATAGTATTTTGATCACTATCAGTTGCACTTTCCCCTGCCCTGGAACCAACAAAAGTATTTCTAGTCCCTGAGCTAATATCAAGTCCTGCGTCATGTCCGATGATCGTATTATTATCGCCACTCGTGAGATTTGTTCCTGCACGCGTACCTATGGCTATATTATCAAAGCCACTCGTATTATCTTCTCCAGCTCGATTTCCAATGAACACATTATCATCACCTTCCACATTTTCACCTGCAAATGTGCCTAGTATGACGTTCCCATCAGCAAAAGTGGTAGCACTACTAGCTGCGCGATGCCCAATTACTACATTAGCACCCCCGATGCCATCGTCTCCTGCTTCGTTGCCCAGCAGAATATTCTGACCATTGGAAGAGGTATTAAACTGGATACGATTATTGGCATTTCTACGAATGGTGAGTGCTTCTTCGCCATCAATATCGAGATGAATGAAGTCTTGATCTGCGGTTTCTTCCACATCTACTTTGGTGTCCCCATCAGTATCCATGATAGCAGCAATATCAGTATTACCACTTCCCAACTCCGTCCAGCCATTGCTATCATAGTACCAAAAACTTTCAGTAGTGCTGTCAAAGACCAAAAGTCCTATGGCAGGCGAGTTGATATTGGTGCGTTCTGTTGAACTTAGTCGGGGAACTAAAATGCCTCTCGAAGAAGATTGGAATTCAGCGATGGCACTATCTTCTATTGGTGCTCCATCTTCTTTTACAGAAAGATTTTGGGCAGTGAGTTGTAAGCAAAATAATAAGAGTAAAAGCAGTTGTAGGTACTTCATTCCGAAAAAAATTAAAGGTAGAAAGAGGTGTCCGCTTGTCAATGCCGACACCTTTGATAAGATAAGGATGTGATCATTGAGATATTTTAAAGGGCAATTATTTGGTAACGAGCAACAGTCGTCCGCTAGATATTTTTTGCCAAATTAAATTCTAAAATGCCTGTTAAAATTAGTTAAAATTAAATTTTAATAATGCATGAAGTGTTAAAGTCAGAATTTAAAATTGCTAATTTTTTCCAACGGA
>JBCDKV010000129.1:0-9923 GCA_038746215.1 Bacteroidota bacterium
TCAGCGTGAAAAAGAGAAGATTTAGGGCTTCGCTCAATCAGGATTTCTTAGAAGAAATTTTGGATTTATAAAATGAAAAATTTCGTGCGTTTGCCCTAGTTTGGGGTAGGATTGAACTGTAAATCAATAGTTTGCGGTTCTGGCGAAGAAAATAATAGCGACTTTATCTAGATAAACGAGCGATTATTTTTAAAGTCAGGTTCGTAAAATATTGGTTTACAGGAAAATAGTACTCCAAATAAGCTCTAGCACAACTGCATAGCAAAACCGTTACAGCACGGACCATTCCAAGGCTGTCAATCAAATCTTGTAGCGATGATTTTAATCTAGTCGTGTAGAAAGTTTAAGCAGATAAGCTTGTCGAAATCTTCGTAGGAAGGTCGTCAACTCAAAGTTGACGACACTCAACTTCGACGGAACACTATTTTTCACTCCAAACATCAACGACCAACAAATCACTTAACATCGGTTTGTTTTTATTTGCAACACTCATGTGTGCAGGATGTGGAAGATAAGCATCTCTAGCAGCTTCATCTTTGAAAGTCAAGATAAAACAGTGCGTAAATCCTTTGTTAAGGTCTTCTACACTGATGTCTCCGCCGCCCTCAAATGACAATATTTCTGGTATCTCTCCTTCTAAATCGCGAAAGCGTTGAATGGCTTGTTCGCGTTCTTCTGCGGAGATTTCCGCTTTGAATTGTAAGGCAACGATATGCTTGAGTACTTTCTCTTTCACTTCCGCTTCTGCATTCACGGACGCTTTCTGTGTGCTGATTGCTTGTTCTTGCGTTTCTGTATCCTTGGTAGAGCAAGCGGTAAGGCTACAGAAAATGGCTAGGCACAGCAGCGCGAATACATTGATGTTCTTGTTCATTATCATAGTTAGTTATTTTTGACTTTTTATAATTGGGCGATCATTTGTTCCGCCCGTTTAATTTTTATTTTGCTAAATCTGACTTCTGTGCTCTCGAATCTGACTTCTCATTTAACCAAATCCAGACGATAGGAAACTAATTCTTTTCCTCCTACCGAGCCAGCAAATAAGAAAAGTTTTTCCCCAATTTTCTGACCAGCTAATCCATAATAGATTTCAAATCCAGTACTGATCTTTCCAGCATCTATCAATCTACCTTTATTGTTCAAAACACAAAGCTGTATACTCTGATTATCTCTAGTGGCTACGGCGATCAAATCGTAATTATCATCCAATGGTAGTTTATGCAGACGGGTCTGTCCTTCAATCATCGTCTCACTGTTACCCTTAAAAACAGAACGAGGGTGGAGTTGTCCAAGCTCATCTACTATAAATACACTTACCGCATCGCCATGATAGTAGTAAGATTTGCTATCTTTGATCCAATTACCTGGCTCATAATAACTATGATGCCGATGACCAACTACTACAAAATTCCATCCTCCTTTACTCGCTGATATGACAGGGTAAGTACCATTTAGGTATAAATTATAGTCATCGCCAATATTGTTGATATTCACGAAATGCCCATCTTCGTAAACTCGGAAACTGCTCAGACCATTATCATGAAAACCACCTGTGAAGAGAAAGGTCTTCCCTTTGATTTGGTGGATAGACATTCCAATGATTCCATCCATGAAAAGTTGTTCATTGTCTGCCATAGATTGGACATGCTCTAATTCCCCTTTTTCCGTAATCTTGAAGGCACTGAGACCTGGCACTTTCTCCAAACCTCCTACAAAAAGATAAGAGGCGGACTTCATATGGATGACTTGCAGGGTGATGACGATACCCAAGTAAGTGGAGTCAGTATCTGGCAAGACGAAGACACTGTTCAACTTACCATTTGGATTAATTTTGAAAACTTCTACGGCGTTACCACCTTTTAGACCTGCAAATAGGAAATGATTGCCTTTGATTTGATCCGTAACTAATCCTCTAACGGTATTTTTTCCTCCAGCGACTACATAACTCTCCAAAGCCTCCATTTTTCCATCCCCATCTACTTTGAAGGCATCAATTTTATTACCGTCTCCCGCTGAGTATAAATAATGCTTGTTTTCTATCTCATGTACGGTGCAGGTTACGGTGTTCTTAGAGGTTTCAACTTGACTCACAGACATGAGCTTGAATTGGCTCTGCCCATAAAGCGTCGTACCTTGAAAAAGGGAGACACTTACTAGGATATAAATTAAAAATCTGATCATGTTTAAGAATGTTTATAGTAGAATTTCGTCTTTTGATCGGTCAACTCTTGGGACTGCCAAGCAAGTTCTATAGACTCCTCGCTCACGACATTTTCTTACAGTATTGACTTTGCTGCTTCGCTGGCTATTTGATGGTCTTGCTCAATCGTGCCTCCGCTGATACCAATCGCTCCTATAATGACGCCTGCTTTATCCTTGATGGGTACTCCGCCTGGAAAAGTAATCAGACCTCCATTAGAGTGTTCAATGTTATAGATGTCTGCGCCTGGTTGTGTGATTTTGCCCAAATCTCCCGTTGCACAGTTAAAATACCTAGAAGTTTCGGCTTTCTTGATGGCGACATCTATACTGCCCAAGTAAGAGCCATCCATTCGTAGAAATGCTTTCAAATTCGCTCCAGCATCCACTATGGCAATATTAACAAGAATGCCTTGAGATTCTGCTATTTTTTCCGCTTTTTGTAAAATAGTAGTGGCTTGATCTGCGGTAATATCTCCTGCCAACTGCAACTGATTCGGCTGCTGCGCAAAGCTCTGAGAGAAAGCAATAAGGGAGAAGAAGAGGGTTAGTAGAATAGTATTTTGAAACATGACTTACGTTTTACGCTAAAATTGATGAGCAGCAAAGCTAAAGCATCTGTGAATCAAAATTCTTAAACTAGTTTAATTAATGAACGTAATGGTGCGTAGCAGAAAAGATTAAGTATCTTTTCAATGGAGTGAACTGTGAAGCGGATGGGGTAGCTAAAAAGCAAAAATAATAAGTCAGATGCACAGAACCTGCCAGCCAAAGACTGATGAATTTTTCATTTCGTTTTTGAAGGATACGATTTGATGTAAACTACTGACGTTTAGGATCAAATCAACAGTTCAACAGTTTCAACAGTTCAACAATACGCCTTACGTTCTCTTCTCTGCCCTTCTTCTTCTAATCATGCTTAAAAATTCTTGGGTGATGCCTAAATAACTAGCAATGAGCTTGTTTGTCACCAACTCTGTAATTTCTGGATAAAGCGTAACGAAGTGTTGGTAGCGTTCTTCTGCGGTCATGGTCTGGTTTCGGATTAGTCGTTTTTGCCAAGCAGCAACAGAGCGTTGGTACATGATGCGAAACAATCGTTCCACCTTGGGAAATTCCTGATAAAGTTGCTCTTTGCGTGCTTTAGAGATAACTAAAAGCGTGCTATCTTCCAAAGCCTGAATATCAAGACTGGAGGCGGTTTGATTCGCAAAACTATCAATATCCATCACCCACCAATCGCGTGCCGCAAAATACAACACCTTCTCGCTCCCTTTTTTATCAATGGTACTAATCTTAAAACACCCTTCCACTACATAGCCTTCCAATCGGAGTATTTCACTCTTCCTCAATAGAAAGGTGCCTTTCGCTACTTTCTCTTCTTGATAGTAGTCGACAATCGTATCCAATTCACGAGGGGGAAGTCTTACAATTTTATTGAAATGAGTTTTTAATAATTCATAGTACATATCGGTAGCTATTGTAAGAAATGCTTAAAAATAGTATTCTTTTTGAAAAGAGCGAAAAAATATATACTACTGGACGAGGCATAGAATAGAACATTAAGCATTCATAGCAGCGAAGCTACAAATTAGGCAGGTACTTTTTCTGAAGCAGATAACTATATAGTTCTAAGGAACAAGACACAAATAAATTTGTAATTTTGGGTAGGTTATTTCATACACATTCCTAATCATTTTGAGCCTCTTTTTTGATCTACCTAGCACTATTATTCCACCACTTCCTCATTCAATGTCCTTTCTACTGCCTTAATAAATGCTTCCACATCAAAATCTCGAATGTTGAACAGCAGCAGGGCGCGAAGTCCTTTTAGGTATAAGGCTTTCATCATTTCGATGGCTGTTTCGGGTGTGGCGGTGATGAATTGTTCGTAGTCAAGGGATAGACTAATAGCAATTTCCTGATGGTCAGCTTGGTATCGAATAGCTTGTTCTTTGATAAAAAATTTGGGTGCTAGCGCGATAAAAGCAAAACTGATCGTGCCAATACCTTTACCGAAATCTTTAAGCTCAATTTGTTCGTTTAGACGATTGAAAATGGTAAAATCTAAGTTAGCATCGGCAGGTTCGCCTGCATAAGAAGTAAATTGAAAACTAGCACCATTCAACTGGATTCCTGTTGCCAAAGTTGCTTCTAAGTCCGCTGCTTCGTCTGTAGCAGTATGTGATAAATCTAGGTCTATCATTTTGATGATAATTTTTGTTCCTGCCTCAAATATTCTCTTACTGAAGAACAAAATTACTTATTTTCTAGTTCAGCATCAATTGTCTTGTTTATTGCCAGGTGGACGAGGTAGTGGAAGAGATCGTAAGAGATTTTCTGGCAATAAAGGATAATGATAAGTTTTTCGCTTTTCTTCCTTCATACATTCTACCAGAGGACTCTCAAACTGAGGATAAAATTTTAGTTGCATTTTATTCAAAAATGTATCAGTGTATCGAATTTTTTTGCTAGTATACCTATACTTCCAAACCTCACCTGCATTCAAGAAAATCGTTTTTTCTACACCGCAGTTGTAGCATAAATACTCTTTACTTGTTAAAGCAATCAAAGCATACTGCACACCCTCTTCCAACTCCTCCAACTCCCGATTGAGTTTCTCTTGTCGCTCAGTACTCAACTCATAACTTCCATCATCTCTTTTGATGACATACTCGTGAAACGTACCTGCCATTGCAACCAAAAGGGTAATCCAAAGTAACCAAGAAGGACGTTTTGGAGGTGGTGTTTGCCTTTTTATCTTTTTACTACGCTTTTTTGTTACTGTTGATTTAAGCTGCATATTTCTGGAATTTTGCTTTTGGGCGGCGAATGTAAGGTTTTTTCTGTTTTATGAAATAGAAAATATTTAAAATATAGATTTATACAAAATATATCACCAAATAGCTAAAACTCTTACAACATACAAGGTCAAATCAACAAATTACCGTATCAACAAATCAGCAAAATAATTACGCTTGCACTTGATTTGGTAAACTACTCCCCCTTTGAAACCCTAAACTGCGTAGGCGAACATCCAAAAGCTTTCGTAAACTGCGTACTGAAATACTTCGCATTATTGAAGCCGACCTGATAAGCAATTTGAGATATGGCGAGGTTGGTGGTCGTTAGCAGATGTTGCGCTTTTTGAAGGCGCAAAGTGCGCAAATAGACATTGAAGGACATCCCTGTGATGGCAGTGAGTTTAGCGTATAGATTGGAACGTCCCATCGCCATCTGCTTAGTGATGTCTTCTACTTTGAGGTTTGGATTGTGTAGTTCTGCTTCGAGTAGCTGGCGCAGTCGTTGTAGAAAAAATGCTTCTTGATCTCTAGTGACTTTAGGCACATTGGTGGCTAAGGCGATTGTTTGGTATTTGGCTTGCAATTTTTGACGCACAGCTAACAGGTTCTCCAAACTGAGCAGTAATTCTTCTTGATGAAAAGGTTTGGGTAAATAGACATCCGCGCCGCTCCTCAATCCAGTCAAACGACTTTCGATGTCTGCTTTTGCAGTGAGTAATACGATGGGAATATGGCTCGTGCGTTCGTCCTTTTTCAAAATATCCGTCAACTCAAACCCCGTTTTTTCAGGCATCATTACATCCGAAATAATCAAGTCAGGCGTATATTCAAAAGCGAGTGCTACACCAGCTTGCCCATTGTAAGCAAAATACAACTGATAGTCCTGCTCCAAGCAAGTCGTTAAGTACTCCACCACATCTCGATTGTCTTCAATCAATAACAATCTTGGTGCATTTTTGAGCTTTTTTTTGCGTACCAAGGAAGCTGTTCGACTATCATTGGTTAATATTTCCTGTTTTGGTAGGTTTTCCGTAAAAGGTGCAACTTGCTTTAGCGGCAACAAGAGGGTAAAGATCGTACCTTTACCTATTTCGCTGGCTACGCTAATTTCTCCATCTAGCAATTGTACCAATTCATAGGTTAAGGCCAAGCCAATGCCTGTACCACCCGCTTTTGCAATTTCATCGTCTGCTTGATAGAAGCGATCAAAAATGTGGGGTAGATCAATGGCAGGAATGCCCTTGCCCGTATCTTGGATGGTAATTTCGAGTTGTTCGCCTTTGGGATGGGCCGTCAAGGTTACTTTTCCTCCCGAAGGCGTATATTTAATGGCATTAGAAAGTAGATTGGAAATGATTTGACGCATTTTTTCTTCATCGTAGTCCATCCAAATTTTAGCTTCTGTACTTTTGACTTTGAGGAGTACATTATCGGCATTGGCAAGGGAGTAGAAGCTTTCGGTGATGTAGCGCAAATAAGCTAATAAATCGCCCTGTCGGTAATTGATTTGAAGTTTGTTGTGCTCTATTTTGGAAAGATCAAGCATTTGATTGACCAAGTTGAGGAGGTTTCTACCATTCCGACGAATCAATGCTAAACGTTTTCGGGCAGGATGTTTGGCAAAGTCTTGGGTTTCTAGTTGCTCGGAAGTCCCCATAATTACTGTGAGCGGTGTCCGAAATTCATGGGTAATGTTGGTGAATAAACGAGAACGAAAAGCATCCAGCTCTTTCAAGCGTTCTGCTTCTTTTTGCTCCAATTCTAGACTGTACTGGAGTTGCAGTCGGTTGCGTTGAAATCGAATATACAGCCAAATGATTCCTCCAAGTAGCAGCACATAAAACAAGTAAGCCAGCTTCGTCCGATACCAAGGCGGCAGAACGGTGATGTCCAATGTTGTAATGCTTTCACTCCACACTTGATCGCCATTGGCAGCTTTGATTTTAAAGGTATAGTCACCAGGTGCGATATTGAGGTAGCTCGCCCGATTTTCTGTAGTAGTATGTATCCATTCTGCTTCTGCGCCTTCCAAATAATAGCTGAAGGTATTCTTCTTGGGTGCAGTAAATTCAAGTGCTGCAAAGCTCAGATTGATACTGTTCTGTTGAAATGGTAAACGAATAGCTGAGGTAAACTCAATCGCTTCCGATAAAATGCTTGTGCTGTCTTGAATACCAACGGCTTTATTATTAACCGCTAGACCTGTAATGCGCACTTCAGGCACAAATTGATTTTCCTGCAAATCGTCGGGATGAAATACATTCAAGCCATTGATGCCGCCGAATAGAAGTTCTCCTGTCAGAGATTTACCAAAGGCGTGGGTGTTAAATTCATTGCTTTGCATGCCATCTTCGGCGGTGAAGTTGCGAATCTTACCCGTTTCAGGATGATAGCTGATGATGCCTTTGTTGGAACTCATCCACAGGTTGCCACGTTCGTCGTTGAGTACGCTGTAAATGACATCATTGGGTAAACCATTTTTAGTGTTCAAATACTCCATTTCCATGGTGCGGGTATCCAAACGGTGCAAGCCACCACCTTTGGTACCAATCCAAAGGATATTTCCATCATTAGGATCGGTCAATAAACTCGCACAAACTGGATTACGCAAGCCTTCGACAAGCTGAAAATCAAAGCCCAGTGGTGTTCTAGTAGCATGTACCAAGCCCGAAAAACTTCCAATCCAGAAATCTCCATTGGCGGTCTGGGCAGGATAAAATATGGTAGTGGGGGATTTTAGAAATGGGTTAAAAATAAAGGTGCGATGTTCGTTGGTAAAAGGATCATACTGAATGAAATGATTAGAAAAGAGCAAGAATAATTCGTTCTCTTGTCCACTTAACAAGCAAAGTTGTGTACCATACCAAAATTCGGCAATGTCTATTTGTTTCTTAAATTCCAAGTTACCATTTTGGTAGGCGTAGAGTTCCAGTTGATGTTTTTCGTTTTTGAGAGCTTGCCAGTGTATTGCTACCCAACCTTCACCAATACTATCCAGCAATATATCTACATGGCTAATTTTTCTTGATTGGACACGTTGGAAAATATCTTTTAAGTTTCCCTCACCAATGTAGTTTTTGGAGGCATCTGGTCTGCCATAAAATAGTTCTTTCGCACCAGAAGAATAAATTCTTTTGGAGACAGATTCCCCTAAAACATAAGTTTTGGTCGCGAGTTTTCTAGGACTCACCTTTCGTACACCCAGCCCATTAGTACCGACCCAAAGGATGCCAGATTGATCTTTAAACCAAGATTCAACCACACTAACATTTGAAACGTGGTATTTGGCATCTGAAGGCGATAGTTGTTCTGCTTGTTGCAATGTTTTCACATCAAAAACCAGTAGTCGATCTTTTCCATATTCGCTGAACCATAGCAAATCTGCCTTTTGGTCGTAGTAGCATTTTCTATCAAAGCGTAATTTTGTATTGATTGCTTGCCATTTGCCATTTCTAAGAACGGTTAGCTGAAATGATTTTACGTTCATATCTTGGGTTCTTCCCATACCAATTAAGGGCGCGATTTTTCGGAAACCTGATTGTTTTGGATAGTCAGAAATTGTTGATGCTGGATGACGGGATTGTGTAGCTATATCGACCCATTCTGTTTGTCCATTTTGGGTTAAGAATAAGCTATCTTGCCACGTAAATAATTGTTCTGCATTTGGGATGGTATCAATCTGAATACGGTTTATCAAAGTGGTGTCCTTTAGAAAACTTTCCCAAAAACGGTCAGGGAAAGAAAGCCGAATGACTTGATTTTGATCTCTAGTATTCAACCAATAATTCCCTAAAGTATCCTCGAAAAGGACTTCTACTCTGGAAAAAGCGCTTGCCACTTTGTCTCGAAGGGAGATACGATAGCATTGCTGTGTTTTCTTATGGAATAAGTTTAAAAATTGATCGTGTGCACCAATAATTAAGAACTCACCTTGTTCATCAATGGTCTGTATCCAATCATTAGAAATGGAGTAGGGATTATCAGGATCGTGTGTAAATACCTTAAACTCCCTACCGTCGTAACGATTTAGCCCATTCTTAGTGCCAAACCAAAGAAAGCCTTCGTCGTCTTGATGAATAACTGGAATAAAACCTTGGGAAAGTCCATCTTCGATATTGAGGGTTTCAGGAAGGATAGGGGTAGGGGTTTGGGCTTGCATTGAAACAAGTGTAGTAAGTACAATAATGGTGTGAAAGCAGACCCTCATAGGAGTGCAAAGTTAGGGAACTGGTGGAAAGAAGGCAAGGAGGGGAAAAGTGATAGCGTGCTTTTCAAAGATGATTTTTTGACCATTGGAACGATTGCTGCTAGCACACTTCCACAATCTCTCCTTTGTAGCCCACAAATACGACTACAAAAGCTTTGAGCTTATCCAATTTACTCAGAAAATCATCTTGCTGTAGGTAGTTTTCGAGTTGCTCAATGGCTGCTTGCTTGACGCTTTCTGCTTGATTGGCATCTTTCTTTTTAACGTATTTGAATTCGATGACCGCTTGGAAGTTTGGTTGGTAAGGTTGGCGTGCCAGCAGTAATAAATCTACGAAGCCTTTACCTGTATGACCTGCTTTTATGGGTACTTTTACTTCAAATTCGTTGCGAATGGTGTAGACACCTGAATTGAAAACGGCGGCAGTGAAAATGGTTTTCAAGTGTTTTTCATCGAAGCGCACCGCATCTCGAACGGCTAATTCTTGTAGGACTTTTTCGGTGTACTCGACCAAAGGCGCAATGCTTCCATTTTTTGCCAATTCAACTACTTTCAGGCGAACATCTATACCTAGTCCATCCAATTGACTGCGCTCTAGCATGATTTGATGAAAATATTGAAAGTAGAGTTGCTTGATGACGTAATTGGGCATTTTGAAGACATTACCATCGAATTCATTGCGATCTATCGTGATGATGCCTTGATAAAACAAA
>JBCDKV010000130.1:0-9895 GCA_038746215.1 Bacteroidota bacterium
ATATGAGCCATCCGATAGGGTAGGGGAGCTGGTAGAAGCACTGTTGATAACGCTTTGATCCATGGACGTCCGTGCATTGATCGGTAGATTGCTCGGTAATTTATTGAGATCTAATCGCAAGATGGCTGCTGCGAGTAAGCGTTCCGGACGATTGCCCCACGCACCATCGGCTGCTCCACCCGCAGAATTACTACTTTGGCTAAAGTATAGCGCATTGGGTTCACTTGGACGGAAGGCGATACTATTGACAAGGTGATCTCGGATGGATCGCGGCAAATCTGTAATGAGTAAGGTTTCTGTTTGAAGGTTTGAGCCGCTCAATCTGGAAAGTTTACCGTCCCATTCGGGCGCATTATCGAGTTCCATAGAACAATGCGATACGTAGACCGTCAAATTACTCGCTGTGGCACTTGGGTCAAAAGTCAAACCTACGGCTGCTCGTTCTCCGTATTTATTAACTAGCGTGTTGATGACCTGGCGTCCGCTCAAAGAACCATCAGAATTGATCGTCCAGCTATGGATGTATCCTGTAATTGTGAGTCCGTATAATTTACCATCTGGTCCAATGGTCAAAGAAGTATATTTTGCACCTGATGCTACTGCTCCCTGATTGGTGAAAGAAACATCATCTAGCGAAGTTTGCTGCGTTTGTCCACTGCCCGTAGTGAAGGTCACTTCGTAGGGTTCAAAGAAAAAGCCAGCCACGTCTTTTACGCCATTGATGCGATAGATATAGGTTGTATTTGCTTTCAACGGAATGGTTGGCGTAAGATTGATGGCGTCGCCACCACCCGTCCCGTTCACATTGGCAGGGACTCGGGTGAGTACATTGCCGCTCGTGACTTCAAAAAGCTGGGCGGTATTGTTGTTGATCGAAAAATTGTCTACCCCTGCTGCTCCGCTGCTCGCGATGTTCGGGAGATCAAGATTGTTAGCAGAAATAGTAGTCGTGAGGGAGACATTGGTTTGTCCGTCGGTTGGGATGGAGCTAATGACAAAAGGTTGCGGTTGGGGAATATCGTCAGTGATGGTGATGCTGGATATTTTGGTGTTCTGCCCCATATTGGCATCTATCAAGAGTTGTCCGTCGCTCACCGTGATGATCTTCTCGATACCATCGTTCCAGTCGCTGATGCTTTGCTCGAAATAAATTAGATTGATGCCTTTTGCGTTCAAACTATGCTCAGAATCCGCAAATTGGGCATCTCCCACTGTGACTTTCACCCTATAATCTCCATTGGGCAGCGCAATACCCCAAGTACCAACTGCCGTGCTTCCACCATTTGGGTTGCCCTGATATTGCATGTGCATAAAGCTTTCCAAAACCGTATCCTCGTCGGGACTCGGTGGACGATTCCTCCCGTTGTTGCTCAAATCTAAGGGCGTTGTACCATCCGATGCTAACCAGCCGTAAGTGACCCCTGCTTGGTTGCCGTATGCCAAGCCGTAATCTTGTAACCAACCCGCAGGTGCCGCAGTCGCTTGATCTGAAAAATTGATTTTGTAGTCAATTTGCGCAAAAGCGAACCCTGCAAGCAGCAAAAAGCAGGACAAGAGCAAAAAACGTAAACTTTTATACATAAGAAATAAGGTGTTTGACATTTGATGATGGCAAAGTCAAAAAGACAGGAGGCAAGCTTGGTGTAGTGTACTATGACTGATAAAGAATGAAAATACAACAATCTTCGAGAATTGAACTTCATTCAATCCACGTTGCTTAAGTAATGGTAAAATAATAACCTCCCGATTTGAGGCTGATCTTTTGCACTTTCTAAGCACTTATAAAAATGAGCCGTAGCCCTGCTATGCCTAATTTTTGAAGCACTTACAAAGCACAAAATCTCTATCCTCAATTTCGGTAACTTATTATTTCACCATTACTAAGAGAATGACCTGCTAGTGTCTTTTTGATTTGTGCAAAAGTAGCATATTTATTTGGTAGTCAAATATGACATATATCACTTTGTTGCTATGTAATGATGATTTTTAACGGTCTTTGGGTAAGGAAGGTTCGTTGTCGCGCTTGTATTTATCTACGAAGAAAGTCAAATCTGCTTGCTTCTGCACAATTGTAAAAGAAACATCAAAGTGTCCTTTTGGGCTAACCTTCTGGATAGCTTGCGTTGTAGTATTGCTAAAACAATATCTACACAAACATGGCTAAACGTACTCAAATTTCAGATTTTGAAAAAATAGAACAGGCAGAAGATTTAGGTCGCTACGTCAAGGATAAAAGAACACGTAAGCGCGCTAATAAGCAGAAGCAAAACCAGCGCAATCGACGCTATGAGAAAAGGCTATTGCAAAAAATAAAGCAGTATGGAGTGGAGGATGAGGAAAGCTAATGATGTAGGAATTAACTCCTATTAAGTACGGTGTTTCAAAAGTTTCTTTCGATTTTAAGTTAGTTTTGTTCGAAGTTTTGAGCAATGCTTGGAATAAATCCGAGCAGTGTTCCGAAGAGACCCACCAAGCATACTTGTTGCTCAATTATCTTGCATTGACACAGGCTGTTTCTAAGTAAAATGCTAAGAAAAATAAGATTTCGTACAGTCCTAATTTCAATTCAATTACTTACAAAGTGATTTTGGTCATCAATAGCCTATAAAAACTTTTGAAACACTGCATTGAGGTGCTTTAGCTTTGAAAAAATCTTACTTACTGGTTACGGAAATGGAATCCTTTATGCTCACTCGTCATCTATTTTTGAATGTGCTATAAAAATCAGCTCTTCTCTAAAAAATGAAATCAGTGTCTTTTGCTTAGACAGCAATGGGTAACCTATTAGTCCATCTATATTTAGATGATAACCCTCGTTCAGATGCGATATATCACTGAATGAAGTGGGCAAGTTCTGGAAAACCTGTGTGCCTATTTTCATCTCTTTAACTGATCCTTTCTTTACTTCTTTAGGAAGGTTATCTGCGCCATTCAAGGTTTCAAATTCAATGTTGTGAAGATGTGTTTTTAAGGAATGGAAAAAGGACTCGTCAAGTAGATTAGATTCTGCGCCAGAATCAATACCCAATTTCAAGTCTTGATGCCCAACTTTTGCTTGTATGACGGGAATGTGTCCGCTTAACTCAAATGGCGTAATTGTCATCTGATGCGCAGCTAAATTTTCTTGCTGATAGGTGTCAAAATAATTTGGGTCAATGAGCGTCAGGATACGATTTTTGTAGTCAAACACTAAGTCGTAGTCTTTGATGAGCTCGAATCCAATGAGTCCGTGGAACTCGTAGTCTAGTGCTGCTTCTAAATGCGATAAGTCCAAGGTGATGACTTGCTGCTGCTGGAGTTGAATGCCCGCAAAGCTAAGCTGCTCTACGGTGTCGATATTCATTCCACCGATAGGTCCACTCACTCCTTTCGACGAAGAAAGCGCTTGAACACTATCTGCTTTTGCAGGTAGGTATTTGGCATTCAATATCACTTTTGGCGCACCACTGTCCAGTATAAATTTTCGCTCTTTCCCATTTAAAAATACTGTAACAGCGATGAGTTTACCTGCTAGCTCGAATGGCACTTCGACAACTGGTGCTTCATTTTTTACAATTTCTGTTTTTTCGCTCATAGTTTTCACAGTCATTTCAAAAAGAATAAGTTCTTTGAGGCGATGATCACGATCAAAGATGAAAGTTGCTGCTCTTTCGCCTCTTTTTTGATAATTGATGGTATAAACTAAAACCGTTTCCTGCTCCTTTACTTGCTCGCTCTTTTTAGTGTACGACACCACTTCGTCGTCTAATTGAGTAAAGAGTTGTTTCAGCACCATTTGGGCAATTTGTCCAGTCTGCGCCGCCATGGTAAAATCAGGGGATAGATGTGCTTGCAAAGGTTCGGTAGTATGCTCGTTGATGCACTTAATAGTCAGTTCAACTACAGCTTGACATGGATTGCTTGCTTGCGCAACCATCATTTGGCTACTCAACAGCAAAAACAGCGTGAGGATTTGTGATTTTCTTATTTTGATCATGCTAAAAAGTTTAGATTAGTAATCAAAAACCAATCTACGATCAAAATCCGCTGAAACCATAGCGATGAGGGTGGATTTTGGTACTAGAACCCTGAAATATTTGGAAGCTTCATCAATTCTTGCCTTGAACTGACTTCCAACTTTTTGTAAATATTATTGGTATGTGTCTTTACTGTACTCAGGCTGATGGATAGTTCGATAGCAATCTCTTTATTGGTTTTGGCTTGTTGAATCAACGACACCACTCGCTGTTCTTGTTGGGTCAATTTATCTTTCAGACTTGCTAAGGTGGCTGTTTTCTTGTCACTAGGAGGGATAACTACTAACCCAACCGAAACGACAATTAGTACTATGCCAAGTATCAAATAAATATCTCCATGCCCTCGCTGCTCCGACAGGTCTATGATCGTAATGGAGTGTTCAGGAATCTCCTGCGTGAAGACCTGCTGTTTACTTTTGTAATCTAGGTACAATAGAAATAAGCCTGCTACCAACACTAGTGCCGCGATGTATATTTTGAATTTCTTCATATTAGTTTTAGGAATGTGAATGGAATAAAGTTAGCTACCTGAACCAACAAGTTTGAATCTCAGCGTAAAATTTAAAAACCGCGTCTAGCCTAGCTAAATAATGCTTTTTTAAGCTCAAGATGAGGTTTAAAAATACCTTCGCATTGAATGAAAATTATTTGACTTGCTCCTTAACGCTGCATTAACAGCGGAATACTTTCATTTTCAGACAATAGACTTTACTTTTGTAGTAGCGGTTTTATCAATACTTTAACGTAACTTTACGGCAACCCAACGTCTCAAAGTGCGTTTACTTGTTGGTAAATTCAATCGCTTTTCTTTGAAAGTAACCAAAAGGCACATAACGAAATCTTTAATTAAATAAAAAATCTAACAATCTAATGAAGCAGTTTTTTTTCATAATGGGCTTGCTAGTATTCGGAGCTAGCGTAAGTTATGCACAGACGCCTGCGAATGTAAAAGTAGAAAAAGTAGCAGAAGTAGAAATGGCCACTGATGGTCCTGTCATGACTTTTGAACAGGATGTGATAGACTACGGCGTCATTGAGTACGACTCTGATCCATTCCGTTATTTCAACTTCACGAATACAGGTACAGAGCCTTTAATCATTTCCAATGCACGTGGTAGCTGTGGATGTACCGTACCTACTTATCCAACCGATCCAATTATGCCTGGGGAGACTGCCCAGATCAAAGTGAAGTACGATACTAAGCGTGCAGGTAGTAAATTCACTAAGTTTGTTACTTTGACAACCAACGAAGCTAACCCAACACGTAAGCTAACGATCAAAGGAGAGGTGCTACCGAAGCCAAAAGAAGAAAGCGTGCCAACGAACAATAGCATGTTCAATGGTGGTTCTGGTCAGTAATTGATATAGCTACCAGCAATAAGATTAACATTAAGCTACTAGAGAGGACAAATGATTTTTATACATTTGTCCTCTCTTTTTTTTGTATTTTTGAAGGCTGGGAATGAAAATCAATAACTTTTAATTCAAGAATTCAGAAGGGTACACACTTTTGAGATTTCGTTAGGTCGCATCCAAAAAACCTTATCAGGTTGGTTTTTTGGATGCTCCAAGGGGTTCTTAAGGGTGAAAAGCATCAAAAATCAACAATTTTTGATGCTTTTCACCCTTAAAATCCCTTTATCAGAAAGTTTTTCATCTTAGAAAAAAACTTTCTGCGGCTTTTGGAGACGAAATCTTCATTTTTTAAACTCCATACCTTTTTGAATTCAAGAATCTGTATTTATTTCATCATTCCTAAAAGATAACTCGCTACAACTTTTGTTCGATGAAAAAATATACTTTATCTCTTTTCTTTATCGCTTGCACTTTGCTGCTATCTGCCCAAAAAGACGAAACTTTATTTAGTGCAACGGGTATTCGGCTGACGGGGGCTTGGGGTGGTCCAGTTTTAGCAGGAACATTGGTAGATGGAAATATCGTTCGACAGTCTGGCAGTATTTTCGCGCTAGAATTTAATAAAAATCTGACCGTCGGTTGGAGTAGCAATAGCGTGGATTTTCCAAGCACCACTTCTGGTAGAGTCGATTTTTCTTTTAATGGCCCATTCTTGAACTACGCACCTGCGGCACAAAAAGCAGTACATCCTTCTTTTGGTATGCTAGCTTCTGGCGGAAGATTCGGTTTAGTAACACAAAACAACAATCAGAAAAATGATATTTGGGTAGCGCAGCCACACGCAGGCGTAGAATTTAATGTCTTTCGTTGGATGAAAGTACAAATTCTGGGGGGCTATCGCTTTGCCTTCTTCGTAGGAGATGAATTTGATGGCGTATCCGACAGTGATCTTTCCGCACCTTTTGCAGCACTCAATGCTAAGTTCGGTTTTTCTTGGGGGACTAGATAGTCCTTTGGCAAGATAGTCTTACTAAGTTCATTTTGTTTTCCAGATATATTTCTGTTGGCTAAAGTACAAATTCAAGTGTCAAGTGCAAGTTCAAAGCGCGGTGAGGACAAAAACTAGTTTTTTTTACAAGTAAGCAGCCTAGCTAGACATTTTTGATTTTAACGTATAGCCAAATAGGAACACATAGGGATACCCTTCTAAGATTAGATTTAAACTCAGTGGATCGGTAAGCCCTTAGGATTGCCGATCCTATTACTAGCTGCCAGTCAATCCTAAGGGTTTACCGACCACTAGTCGCTTTTCTTAGTGTTTCTAAGTTTTCTTAGTGTTTCAATTTGTCCAGTAGTGTACTGACTACCATACCTTCGTCCCTAATCTACTCTGGCTCAAATCCAAGTACAATGTTGAACGTTCCGAGTTCTCTAAAGCCACTACCTTCTTTATCAAAGCCAATACCATAGTCGAAGCCAAGCACACCGAACATAGGTAGGAAAACCCGCAAGCCACCACCAAAGGCACGCTGAATATCGAACGGATTAAACTCGCGTATATTCGTCCAAGTATTACCGCCTTGTACAAAGGTATGTAAGTAAATCGTAGAGTTCGGATTGGTCGTAATGGGATAGCGCAATTCGATGGTGAACTTATCGAAGATCGGTGTTGCTACCGTTGAACCCGTGACGGGATTGATGTTGTTTTCGTACTCTTCTACTTCATAACCACGCATCGAGATAATATCAAAACCTTGGAAACCAAATTGCTGGTTATTCAAACCATCACCACCCACCTGAAATCGCTCAAATGGAGAGATACCGATAGCGTCGTTGTAGCCACCGACAATACCAATTTTTGCTTGTGCTTTCAGGACAAACTTATCAAAAAGTGGGGTGTACCATTCAGCATCGAAACGCCATTTATGATATTCCAACCAACGATAGCGTTCGGCGGGCGTCTGTTCGGCATAAGGTGTTTCTGGATCATCTCGAAGTAAAGAATAAGGTGGCGTCAATTGTACAGAAAGTGAAATATTAGAACCACTAGTTGGGAAAATAGGTGCATTCACTGTAGAGCGTGCAAACGTCTGTCGGATACTGAAGTTGTTGTAGCTACCATTATTCACGGGTAGTCCGTCGTCGGTGATGAAGTTACCATTTCCCCAGTTGTTCAAATTCAAATTCTGTATATTCAGGGCTGTACTGGATACAAAGTTATCATCTGGCCATTTCAGTCGAGTACCGATACTCACCGAACCTTGCCAGATCGCTAGACCACCACCACCACCAAAGAAAGAGGTAAATTTGTTATAGAAACCTGCGGCAGTGAAAGAAGTCGGTTTTTTGCCACCCAACCAAGGTTCTGTCAGCGAAAGATTATAAGATTGGAAGAAACGTCCATTGGTTTGCGCACGAATAGATAAGCGTTGACCATCGCCCTGTGGAAGTGGACTCCAAGCTTCTTTATTGCCGATATTCCGCAGAGAAAAGTTGTTGAAAGAGACACCCAATGTCCCAATCAAACCTCGAAATCCACCCCAACCCGCAGAAAGCTCCAATTGGTCGGAAGGTTTTTCTTCCACGGTGTATTCGATGTCTACAGTGCCTCGTTCTGGATTGACGGGGGTCGCGATATTTAAGGTTTCGGGATTGAAATAGCCCAAATTGATGATTTGTCGTTGCGAGCGAATGATGTCTTCACGGCTGAATTTCTTACCTGGCAGAGTACGCAATTCCCTTCTAATGACGTGTTCGTGCGTTCGGTCATTTCCTGTTATCGTCACTTTATCAATGGTCGCTTGCGGCCCTTCAAAAATACGGATTTGCAGGTCAATGGAATCATTTTCAATTGCTACTTCCACTGGATCAGCATTGAAGAATAAGTAGCCATTATTCAAGTAGAGCGAACTCACATCTCTATTGTCCTGACTGAAATTCAGACGGGTATCTAGCAGTTCTTGGTTGTAGACATCACCTGATTCGATACCGAGTATGGCAGCTAAATCTTCGGATTTGTAGATAGAATTACCTTTCCAACTGATGTCGCGGAAGTGGTACTGATTGCCTTCGTCGATATTCAATTGCAAGACAATCTCTCCTTCTTCGTTACGCGTAATTTTTTCAGATTCAATACGCGCATCCCGATAGCCAATTGTATTGTAATAAGCAATGATTTTATCTTTATCTTCTTCGTAGAGGTCTTTTATGAACTTAGAGGAAGCGAACAGGCGTTTTTTGCGTCTAGTTTCTTTCATCAGACCACGCAATTTGCGCTCTTTCACCGCTTCCACGCCGTCGAAAGCAATGTCTTTAATTTTTATACGATCACCTCTTTCTACATCAAAAATCAATCGAACGGAATTGACCCGTTTGGTATCTCTCACTTCTTTCACTTGCACCGAAGCGTCCAAGAAGCCTTTTTCCTCAAAGTATTCCACGATTGCCCCTTTCGCATTGGCTTTAATGTCTTCCGTGACGATCCCCCCTTTCAGTAGGAAAGTATTGACTTTTTCGTTCAGATCATCGTGGTATGTTTTCTTGGTATTTTCATAGGAATGTCCTGACAGGCGAGGACGCTCTTGCACGGCTATTTCTAGGAAAATGACGTCGTCCAATCGCTTGGTTTCGTACACTTCTACATTGGTAAAAAGACGAAGTTTCCACAAAGATCGGATGGCTTTTGGAATAGCTGCCCCTGGAATACGGATTTTTTCTCCGACCTTGAAACCTGCAATAGAAATGATTGCATTGCCATCACTGAAAGTTGCGCCGCTCACTGTGACGCCGCCTATTTCATATTCCGTAGGACTAGAATAATCTAATGTGCTTAAGCTGTCGAAAGGACTTTGGGCAGATACTTGCAGGTAAGAAAAGCAACTAACGAGTAGTACAGCAATAATCGTACAATGTTTCATAATGTAATGCGAGTTGTTGGATATAGTCTATTCGGAGTCATCGAAAAAGGCTGCAAAAGTAAGTTATTTATTTGGACTTAGAGCTAGTTTGGAGTAGGATTGAACTAGAAATCAGCAGTTTGCGGTTCTGACAAGGTGAAAAATTGGCTGCATATCTGGATACGGAGGTTATTTTTCATACAGTCAGGTTCATAAATAACGGTCAAATAATAACTTCCTGATTTATGACGGCATCTTTTGTCCTGCTACTGTGTTGAAAAGCCTCGCTAGCCGAAAGGATGCCTACGTTTTTCGCCTTGCAGCAGAATAAAACCTGCTCGGTCAAAATGAGAAACTTATTTCTTGTCCGTTACTAAAATGTTGGTTTGTAGGAAGATAGTTCTCCAAACATGCTCTTAATAGAGCAGGAAAGTGCAAAAGAGGTTGTATTTGGAACATCAAGAACTCATTTTTAATTGTTCGCTGATCTTTCCGAATCGTCGTTCTCGATTTTGAAAGTCCAAAATGGCTTCGTACAAATTATTTTTCCTGAAATCTGGCCAGAACAGATTGGTGAAATAGAGTTCTGAATAGGCGATTTGCCACAGCAAAAAATTACTGATTCGA
>JBCDKV010000131.1:0-9850 GCA_038746215.1 Bacteroidota bacterium
ATAATTTATTATCACAGATAATAGTGATGTTGACTGTTTCAACAGCTAAGAGATTCCATGAAAAATTGTAGGATGTATAAATCCTGTATTGCTCTGAAAATCAGGTAAAATGCTAGAGTAATTTGAATGTGCAAGACTTTTTTTAAGGGAATCTGTAATGAATAAACTACCCAAGGTTAAGAATTATCACGAACTAATGCAAGGCGCGAATAGGGAGAATAGCTTTTGTTAGATGACCGATGGGCAATGCAGCAGTAGTTTGGGAGAAAATTAAAAATGGGTAGGTTGTTTTTTGCATATTTCCTGACCTTCCATACCTACACTTCATCAGCTTAAGCAGTAGACAATTTAGGCGCGTGTATTTTGTTGCTGAACGAAGCAGTCAGCTAGACAAAGCAAAAACCATCAATTGAAGTAAAAAACAAGCACAAATCAGCTTTCATGCTCATTAAATCTCTTCGGACGTAAACACAAATTTTTCTAAGAAGAAGTTGTGTTTACGTCCATAAAAAGCAGCTAGACATACTTGTTACACAATCTCAAGGGATTGACCAAGGCTCATGTTGAGCATTACTAATAACTTTATATACGCCTAATTATAACTCCGTTTCCAAATCCCTAGCCATCTGATTGATAGGAGGTTTGGCACTTTCGATCAAGCGATCCAAAGCTGAGGAAACGTCTTCTCCTGCGCCCAATCTCGCCAACAATAAATTCCATTCGAGTTTATCCCTATTAATGTAATTGGGTAAATTTTCGGCGGAAAGTGCGGCTTGGAAGTTGCGGCTTGCTAGCTCGAAGGCTTCTTGTTCCGCGTGGATGTGTCCTAAGAAATATTGCGCCTCTGCATATTTTGGACTATCAGAGGGAATGCTTTCAAAAGCTGCGCTAGCTGCTTCCATATCTTCAGCCACTGCAAAGGCGTTTAAGGCAGCTTGAAAGTCGGCTTCCTCCAATGCACCACCACTCATCGTGCCTGGCAAATCAGCACTCAAAAAATTGAGTTCGCGCTGACCAGCACTATCCTCTCTGAACAAAAATGTACCTGCAAACACCAAGACTAAAATGCTGGCGGCTATCGCTAAGATGCGGCGTATCGGATACAGTTGGCGTACTTTTGCCTCCTGTTTAGGTTGAGCAGCACTAGGGGCCAAACGCTTATTTTGTGCTACTAACTTGGCTCTCAAATCTGCGTCTATGGTCTTCGTATCTACGTCTTTTAAGAGGTCTGTCCGCTGCTGTGTGCCGTCCTCTTTCAGCACGTCCACCATGGCTTGAAAGAAAAGGGCATCTTGCTTTCCTTCTTTTTGATTCAAGATGGCTTTCACTTCTTCCGATTGGAAGTTAGGAGCGTCCGAGTCAAACAATCGTTCCAATTTATCCAGATGTGTTAATTTCTCTTCCATAAGCTATTCCGTCTAGGTAGGTAAAACATTACCTTGTTTAGTTATTGATTATTATTCAGGGGTGCACGAGTCTTATTTTTCTTAGCATTTTACTTGGAAACAGTTTGAGTCAATGCAAGAAAATCGCGCAATAAGTATGCCTAGTAAGTCTCTTCGGACGGAAACACAAATTTCAACTTATTTTTTGAAGAAAAATAAGTTGAAATTTGTGTTTCCGTCCATAAAAAACCTTTGGGCATACTTGTTGCCCGATCTCAGGAGCTTTGCTAGGACTTGTTTCAAGTGTTGCTTAAAACTTCGTATACGCCTAGTTGTAGATAACTCATAGTAAGCATGCTTTTTACATTATGTTTGTTTTGTGAAATTGGGATTAAATCTCAATTTTTTATCTTCTAGTCTGACCGCTTACTTCCAACCCTACAATCATGCACTAAGCAGCTTGTTTCAATGCAACAACAATCTCTCTCAATTTCTGTATGCACCGCTTTTTTTGGGTTCTAACGACCGATCTAGATTTTGCTCCAGTTTCCACCATGATTTCTTCCATGCTGAAATTGTGAAAATACTTTGCCATCAAGATTTCTTGACACTTTTCGCTCAACTGCTTCAAGCCCGTTCGCACCAGTTCTTTTTGTGCTTGTAGATCATTTTCCTCCAACACCAAATCTTGTTTGAGTTCAGAAAATTGCTTTTTGCGAAGCAGTTCAAATTTTCGATGCGCTACGGAAATGATAAAGGTCGTAGGCTTCACGCTTACTTTTCCTTTACGCTGATATTCCAAAAAAATAGTCAGTGCATCAAAAAATACCTCTTCTTTGGTCACGTCATCCACACTCGACCAGTTTTTTTGCGCCCATCCAAAAAAGAGCTGTTTATATTTTAAAAAAGTAGCGTCATCCATAGTTCCGATTATTTCATAGCAAAATTAGAGGTTTTGCAGTGATAATAAAAGCACGTAATATATGAAATAATCTTAGTAGTCATTCAAGTTAATGATGTCGGGTGGAATTTGAGGGAGTTTTGGATTTAAGCAAGGCAAAAAAATGTAAGATCAGCGGTTTATTCATTTATCACAGCACGTTAGCCTACAGATCACTACCTGCTCAACAGATCAACCGTTTCAAAGCATTCCAAGCGCTTTTGCTTGTTTTCATCCTTCTATTGGATAATAACAAAAATGTGAACAGTCACTTTTGTTAAAAAAACAAAATTTATCGACCAATCTCTCTGCAGGACTGATAATTCTGTGCTATACTTAAACAAGAATATATCCCTTTGCTTTTTACCATAAAACGATTTTTTAGTGTGTATTGTAAATAAAAAACGCTATATTAGCCCATTAATAAGCCAATATGCCTCCATACACCCACAAAAATCAAACACTAGCTCACACTAATTCATAGACTTACGCACTTCTGACTGCGCTTTCCAAATTTGGTAAGCAATTACCGTTTTCTGCTACTATTTGCATGATCGTTCTACATTCAATTACAAAAAAAACAGAATGATCTACTGTTTCTATACAACAACTTGATTTACACTGATGCTGATTGCTTTGGGCAGTTTCTCTTTTTTGAGGCTGCTCCAACACCTTTCAGGTCAGATGTAAAGTACTTCCACCTCATTCTATAAATGAGTGAAAAACTTACTTTGATGAAAAACTTTATACCAAAACTGATCGCAGTTCTGCTAATAATTGGTGCAGAATACCAATTATTCGCCCAAGACATGCCAACCGCTAACGACTATGTGAAAGCCTACGAAGGGGATTTTCGTTTCGGGATGAACCAAGGCTATTTTCCACCTTGGAATGATGCGCAACTCGCCGAGATTGCAGCGGGAAAACCCGAACGCAATATTCCTGGTGTGGGCGTGCGGGCTTTACGTCCGAGTTTACCAGAGTGGCTAATGGAAATTTATGGGTATGATTTTCGCAAAAAAACTTACGAGTACTACGAGACTTTGGGGATGACCGACCACACCGTCATCGTGGAAGGTCCAGCCGATTGGCATCGAGACCTGTACAACTATTGCGGCAATGGCAACGACAACGATAAGTCGTGCCTCTTTGCCAATATGTATACCCCGATTTGGGACAATGGAGAAAATGGTACGCCCGTCAATGACACCAACTATCTCGCACTTTACCTTTGGAAAACGGTCAATATCTACAAAGATCACATTCGTTTTTACGAAATTTGGAACGAGCCAGATTTCTTCTTCTACGGCAATATTTGGAATTATCGTGATCCCAATAATACTTGGTGGGTGCGCAATCCCGATCCTTGCGAGTACCAGTTGCACGCGCCTATTTTTCACTATGTTCGTACTTTGCGTATCAGCTACGAAGTCATCAAAGCCGTTGATCCCGACGCTTATGTGTCCATTGGAGCTTTGGGGATGCCACATTTCTTAGATGCCGTCCTCAGAAACACCGATAATCCAGTCGATGGTTCTCCAACAGCAGAATATCCACTGGGCGGTGGGGCTTATTTCGATGTAATGGGTTATCACGAATATCCGCATATCGACGGTAGTTTGTGGACTTATGACTTCCGAACGGATAGTGGTCCACACAGCTTTCTGAGAAATTCGGATCGAGCAGTAGAAAATGGTATTTATCGCAAAAAAAATGAGTTCGAGCAGGTGCTTTTCGACTACGGCTACGACGGGCAGATCTACCCAGAAAAACTATGGATCATCACCGAGTCAAATGTACCTCGCGCTCACTACAACGATCCGCGCTATTATGGTTCGGATGAAATGCAGCGCAACTACATCATCAAGGCGGCTATTGGTGCCATGAAGACCAATATCTTGCAGTTTCATCCCTTCACACTGGGTGATAAACAGTCAGAAACGGATGCTAATTATGAATTTGACTTGATGGGTATGTATAAAAAATTAGGTGGCAGCGAAGTATACAGTCAGGAGGTCAATGACGTAGGGATTGCTTATAAAACGGTTTCTGATTTGCTATTTGGAACGAGCTATGATGATAAGAAAACAGCCGATTTGCGATTGCCAGAAAGCGTAGAAGGTGGTGCTTTTGTTGATAAGGTAGGGAATTACACTTATGCACTTTGGGCGAAAACAACGCTTGATAAATCGGAGCAGGCGAGGGCTTTATATAGCTTCCCCGAAAACTTTGGTGTAGAAGAACTGGACACCTATCCTTGGAACTGGTCTTACGATAACGACAAGGCGATGGTCAGTGCTAGTACGGGTTTGATGCTTACGGGTTCACCCTTGTTCTTTAGAGCAAAATCAAGTAGCGAGACCTGCGATTGTGATGACGAATACGCACCCGTCTGTGGCTCGGATGGTGTGGAATATCCAAATGCTTGCGAGGCAGCGTGTGCAGGTATAACTTCCTACGAACTAGGACTTTGTGATTTGCCAGATGAGTATATGGACTTGGAAATTACGCGCCTCGAAGCAACGCCAAATCCCTTTCAGGTATTCAGCAGAGTGACTTTTAGCATAGAAGTAGCCAATAGGGGAAATGTGACCGCAGAAAATGTTGCGCTGTCCGCCCCAATTCCAAAGGGTATCTTAGCGTATGTTGGAGCAAATGCTACGCAAGGTAATTTTAGGATAGCTGCTAGACAGTGGGCAATCGGGACATTGGCTGCGGGCGAAAGTGCGACTTTAGAATTGACGCTTTTTACGCTGGTGCGCGAATCCATCCAAGTTTATGCACAAATAGTGTCTGCCACTCCCGAAGATTTAGACTCTACACCCAATAATGGCGATGGGGCGGCTGCTATGGAAGATGATGAAGCTACTTTGACAATTGCTTACGGTAGCCGAAGTCAACAACTTACAAGCAATAGCGAAGCACAACGTCTAGCAGTCTTTCCAAATCCAACGGCTAATCGACTGCAAATTTTGTTAGATGCATCTACGCCTATTCATCGCATTGAAATCATTGACCTACAAGGCAAGGTGCAGCAAGTTTACAATCAATTAGATGCTTACCTAGATGTTTCGACACTGGCAAGTGGTGTTTATATGGTTGTCGTTTACAGTGAGCAAACCGTTTGGCAAGAGCGATTTGTAAAGGAATAGCGTTCCCATTAATGATGCGAATAGCGACTGTGCAGATTTCATTCTTCCTGACATTTGACTCAGATATAGTTCAGGTTAATGTCCGCAAATTGAGCATACTTGTTGTGCGATCTCAAGCACTTTACTAAGGTTCAAAAGTCTTCTTCGGACAGAAAAGAGGTTGTTCCTAATAATTTTTTCAAAAATTATTAGGAACAACCTCTTTTCTGTCCACAAGCCTTCCAAAATTAAGATTTTTGAGAAGTAAAAATCTTAATTTTATGATCGTAAAAGACTTGTTCAAAAATGTAAATTATCTCTTGTACGTTACTCATCAAACCTCCATCCTTCCATCAATTCAATAACTCTCACCTAGAAAAGTACAACTAAAATTTACTTTGCCTTGTTTCTGAATAAATCAATTTCAAAGCCGCCTTAACGTAAATATGTTCACCAGCAAAAAATATCCTGAACAAATAAGTGGTCAAGAACTGGACGATTACCTCGAAATGGGTTGGTATCGAATGGGGCAAAGCATATTTACTTGTCACTTCCTCAGCTTTGGCGAACGCTTGTACTCTGCCATTTGGTTGCGCTTACCACTGAAAGGTTTTAAATTTAAAAAGCGGCAGCGCAAACTGATGCGCAAGAATGAACATTTTCGAGTCCTCATCCGCCCAGCAAATTTGGACAAGTCTAAAGAAGACCTCTACCAAAAATATCGCTGGTATTGCTTCAAAGGGAATATTGCTATCAGCTTGAAAGATTCCTTGCTCGACGGAAAAAATAGAAACATTTACAACACCTTAGAATGCTGCATCTACGATGAGGACAAATTGATTGCTGTCAGTTTCTTCGATTGTGGTATAAATAGTATATCTAGTATCCTTGGTATGTACGATCCTGATTATCAATCGTATAGCTTGGGTTATTACAGCATGCTCTTGGAGATGCGCTACGGATTGGAGCATCAATTTGAGTATTACTACCCTGGCTATGTGGTGCCAGGCTACTCCAGATTTGACTATAAAGCACGCATCGGTCAGGTAGAATATTTTAGCCTATCAAAAGACCAATGGTTACCTTACCAAAGCATTCAGCCAGCGGATTATCCATTGAATGAGATGGCGGCAGCCCTTGACCAACTGCGAATAGCCCTGAAAAAGCATCAGGTCAGCAGTCGCGTTTACTACTACCCACTCTTTGAAACCCACATCTTTGCCTTTTGGGATGTTAACTATTTAAAATATCCTGTCTTTTTATGGTGCAATACGCCAGACGGACAGACCGACTATCTGCTGATTGTCTATGATTTGGTTCGCCAAAGCTACCTGATCTTGCAGTGCAGTTTACTTGGGCAACTCCCCGTTTTCCTAGAAGAATTATTTGAAGAAGCTAACGAAGATCAACCCGCTTTTTTAGAGACATTGAGCGTTAAGCAAGCCATATTAGTAGATTATAATTTAGAAGATTTAGCAAGTGCCATTGCTCGGTTGAAGCGTGTTAGAAGACGGAAGTAGCCCTTACTTGCGATGCTACATTTTATCTATCTGCTCTTGCAACTGATTTTTTTCTTTCTGGAGCGCATTCATCTGTCTTTTCAACTTTCGCAATTCAGTGGTGATCTGCTTCAGTCTGAATTCGATTTTGGTTTTTTCCAAAAAGTTTTGTCCGTACTTTTCGGTGATGTACGACTCGACTTCCTCTTTGATTAGCTTGTAGTACGGGTTGCCATGAATATAGTTCACTCGGTATTGCAGTTTACCAGCTTTGATGCCCTCAATGATTTCTTCCTGACTAATTCCAAATTCTTTTCTAGCATTTTTGTCGCTGAGGGTAGCTCCCTTGATTGTCCATATTGCTTTTGAATGTTTACCGTCCATCGTTTATTTGTTCAGAGCTTGTTTGGAATTTTTACAAACTGATAATCAGCAGGTTGCGGTTCTGACAAGGTGAAAAATTAGTTGCATATCTAGATACGGAACTCATTTTTCATGCAGTCAGGTTCGTAAAATGCTGGTTACCAGGCAGGAAAAATCCAAACAAGCTCTTATACTTTAAAATAATAAATCCCTTTTCTTTGCTCGTCATCGAGTGTCATAGCTTGTGTTTCCTTTCTGAGTTCTCGCTCTGAATTTGCCGAAGCAATAATGGTATCATTGACAAGGGCAAACCATCTTTTTTCAATCCCCAAGCTTTTCAATATTTTCCGCTTGTTTCGAGCATTAGCTCTTCCCCATTCTCTAATATAAGTTGGTCTCAATTCGGGATGTTTCAGCAGTAAATCTTCTATTGCATATTCATTGTATGCCCTAGATGATTTTGTTTTCATCATCGCTAATAACTCTCTTTCGACACTATGCGCCGCTTTTATCTCATCTATTTTTTCAGGCAAGCTGGTGATGACGCCATACTTGCCTTCCGCCAAGGCATACTCATTTTTCAAGGAGCTAGAGATGCCACCTCCAAAGCGAATGGAATAAGTTGAAAGTATTCCATCGTAGATGATTTTACCTTTGAATGGTAGTAAAACGGTGTCCACCATGACGGGTACTTTATTTCCAAAAAACAACTGGAAAGGATCCCGTAAAGCATGTACTTCGTAGACATATTTTTTGCCTAGAAAGTGGGTGCTTTTTTTGGTCATTTTAACAACGTAGAAAGTCCCTTGTCTAAAATGCTTAAACTCACGAATAATCGCCTTGTCTTCTTCTGACAATATATCCGAATGCGCTTCTATGTAGTCTTCTATCAGGTGTATATTTTTATACAAAGCATTTCTCACAGGATATTTATCTTCGACTGTATACTCCATGTATTCGTCAAAAGAAGTAGTATTAGGAATTAATTTTTTTCGCTTCCCAACGTAGTACACTAATCTAGTATGGATTTCTATATACTGATCGTTTTCTTTTTCATTCAATACCATGGCTGTTTTTTTATGGCAATCGTTAAAAGCTAGACTTTGTTTATTCGTTGAATTGTTGATCTGTTTATTGCAAAGATTTCCTTGATTTTGCTTTTATGGTCAATGATTATCAGTTAAACAAATAAACAAATAAACATATCAACATCATAAACAGAAAAAAATTTCTCGCGATTGCCTTAGCTATTTTTTTTATTTAGGTTATTCATGGCCTCTTAAAGTCTTATCATTTCTCTTCTTTTAGTCTGCTGACCAATAATTCCTCGGTACTTGCTAGTGATAAATAGGCACACATCAGTTTTTTGAACTCATCTTCATCCGCTTTTTTCATTTCAACCCAATCGCTTATGATGGTTTCAATACTCAATTTCACATGCTCTACACTTTGTATCTTTTCTTTGAGGTCATCGACTAGCATTTCAATACGGTAATGCTGATCCTCATTTTTTAGTGTTAAATCCTCATCATCATCTTGTCCGAGCCCTAGCAAAGCGTCCATTGATTCTTGTATCTCTAATCTATGATACAAATCTAGCGGTATCACGTCTATTCCCGTTTCAACGCCTTTTGGTTTGGATAGTGAATCACTGTTAAATTCGATGGCTTCCTTCAGATTACCCCAACCTTCTGATATTAGCGCAGTATAGGTTTCAAACGTTTTCAAGCGTCCTTTTTCTAATAGCTTTGCTAAAATTACTGCTATTTCATACCATTTTTTCGACGGGCGTGGCATGCCGTCTATGTAATGGATTTGATCTGATGGTTCATCCTCAAATGAAATTAAATCTGACAATAATTTTTTGTGATGTTTTCCTAATTCTTCATTGCGCTCTTGCGCCTCCACTGCTTCCCATGACAAAAAGTAATTGCTTTCCATACGATAGCAAAAATCTTCAATCATGTCTTCTACATCAAAATCAGACTCTGGTTCACGCTCAAAGTGATCATCAACTGGTATATTCTCATTAAAGGTACGCATCGGTATTGAATTGTAAGTTTGTAGCACTGCCTTTTGAGGCAGTTATTTTCTCTAAAAAATAAGTTGAAATTTGTGTTTCCGTCTGAAGAAACTTGCTGAGCATGCTTGTTGCTCAAATCCTTTGCATTGATTCAGGCTGTTTTCAAGCAAAATGTTAACAAAAATAAGACTTCGTACAGCCCTGATTAATTTAGAAGAACTAAGTATACCCCGTTTGGGATAAAAGAGTGCATTTTGCTCTTTTGATATTTCTAAATACAAGCTATTAGGCGTACTTTCAAATTTGGCGGCATTGAGCCTACCAAATTTGATCAAGGTTTTTTCAGCGAGAATCGCTTCTTTGTCCTTAAAAACCTTGATTCGCTGAGGAGGTGTCGACCTCCTCCTCAGCGAAAACTTACCCTCAAATTTAGCGGTAATGATGTGGACAAAACCTAAAATTTTTCAAAAAAGAAAGTACTTCATTACCCCGTTTTCAGGATAGGTATG
>JBCDKV010000132.1:0-9822 GCA_038746215.1 Bacteroidota bacterium
GCAGAATCCATCAATACTTCCATTCAACTGTTGAAAGCCAAAGCAAAAGGCTTTTTTTCTGCTGAAAACTTTAGAATCAATATTCTTTTCCATTTTGCAAAACTTGACCTCTACCCATAGAAAAGCTTGGAGTGCCAAAAACACTTAATTTTTGACCTGCTTATTTGAATCACAAAAGTAGCTGATACTTCAACGCTCCAATTGCTAATTTTTATTTCATAAAGATTAGCAATTTAGGTGGTCAAGCGAGTAGATAAACTTATTTAATTTTTTTACAATAAAACGCCTTATTATATGGAAACTATAACGTACAGTACTGCTAATGTTAAAACGCCACCGAGGAAAATGAGAGATAAAGAAGTTTTAAATGCGATCATCGTAGAAGATGAAGAAAAAGGGTTAAACAACTTGAAAAATCTGCTGGCTCAGCACTGCCAAGACGTTAAAGTAATTGGAGAGGCGCGAAGTGTGAGAGAAGGCGTAGCACTCTTAGCAGATGGCAAGATAAAGCCAGATATTGCTTTCCTAGACATCAATCTAACAGATGGTCAGGTTTTTCAGATGTTAGATAAAATTTCTCCCATAGATTTTGAGGTCATATTCGTCACTGCCTTCGAGGAATATGCCATCAAAGCTTGCGAGTATAGTTCGATTGGTTATATCGTCAAGCCTATTGATCCAGATATGCTCCGCGAATCTGTGAATAGAGTCTATCACCGACGCAGCAGCCATATCAACAACCGCCTCGAAATTTTCAACACCTACTACAATAATCCGAATGCTTTTCGGAAAATGAGTATTTCTGCATTAGATGGTATCTACTTCATCAATATTGCAGATATTCTTCGATTCGAAGCGGATGATAATTATACGCACATTCATTTGCTGACGGGGGAACGCATCACGGCTTCCAAAACCATCAAATCTTACGAAGAATTACTCGCGCCCTTCAATTTTTACCGCGTTCATAAGCGACACGTCATCAATCTGAACTACATGCAGAAATTCGTGAAAGGCGATGGTGGCTACTTAATCATGGATGATGGCAAAAAAATAGAGGTTTCCAGAAGGAGAAGACCTGCTTTTATGGAGCAAATGCGGCGCTTACAAGAGGGATTGTAAAATCAATTTACAATTAATCGGTCAGTTCTACCATTCACATCATAGAACTGACCAATCACTCAATGAACGAGTCCAGTTCTTGAATATATTCATAGTACACTGTTGCTTTACATTCGTATTTAACCAACTTTAACATATTATTTTAAACATAATGTAGTTTTATGGTTTAAATACACATGCTAGCTAAAGAATATTTCCTATCTTTACCTAGATTTTTCATTCGACAACGTTTGCAAGGCTCACTTTAAGAAATAATTGGGCAATTTATAATTTTCCAGTTCGGCTTTCAGAAGTGTTTTGCAAACAATTACCATTCAATTTCCCGGATCGATTCAAAATGTAAGTGCTATGAGAAAGAAAAGGAAAGACCTTTCGTCCTATAAAGGCAAAGATGAAATTCCAAAGGAAAAGCAAGACAAGCTAAAAGGGGGTAAGAAAAACAAGAAATGGGGGCGTGGCAATAGCTGTGGCAACATTGTTCCCCAATAAAATAGTGTTCTATATTTACTTTTATGCCTGTATTGATTTGATCATTGCTTTTCAAAATAACATAAACTAACAGCTATTCCGTTAACACATGAAATAAATAGTAATGTGTTTACGGGATAGCTGTTCAACAATTTTTTGTTTTGACAGCAATCGCCTCCAGTGCGCTCTCCATCCACAAGCTCGAACAAAGGCTTCTACAACAAAGAGATGATCGCCAACGCGTTATACTGATTGACCAACTCACCAACTACTACGCCTATACTAATGTAAAGAAAGCGCAAGCACTACTGACGGAACAGCAGCGGCTGTTGCAGCAGTGGGACTATCCTGATATTAAGCTCAACTACCACTTGAAGACGGCTATCGTCGAAAATCAGCTGTACAATTACTACCTGGCTGAAATCCACTTCCTACAGGCTATAGAATTATTGGATGAGCGAGGGACTACCATTCAGCAAGTCGAAGCATTGATCGATTATGCTGGTACGTGCATGAATTTAGGGAAAATGGAGTCGGGTATGAACTTCCTGCAAAAGGCAGAAAAAAAGCTACAGATTTTCCCAGACCAAAGAATGCAGGCGCGTTTGTTGTGTCGAAAAGCCTACGTCAATTTACACTATTCGAGCTACTCTAAGGCATTAGAACTGCTCCTAGAATCGGATAAGCATATCAACCAGATTCCCAATAAATTGGATGTAAAAGACTATTACTTCCTCACTTTGGTCTACAGTGGACTGGGGAAGATATACGAGCATAATGATGAGCAGGAATTGAGCGTAAAGTCTTATTTGAAAGTGGTGAATATGTGCGAGACGATGGATATGCGCTCGCGTTTGTCTTGGCACTATTTGAATGTGGGCATCGGTTACATGTCGCTGGAAGATGAGGAAAGCGCAGAAATTTATTTCAAAAAAGCCATCAACGTCACTGACGATGTGAGTCAGCACGCTCGCGCAAGTGCTTACGCCAATTTAGGACATTGCTATTTTCAGCAAAAATACTACGACGAAGCACTTGAACTTTACAACCGAGCAGACTATCTCTATAAAGAGCAGTCGCCCAAAGACTTTTACAACTTCTCGATTTTAGACAGTTGGAAAGCACAATTGCTCTCGGAATTGGGGCAGCGACAAAAGGCACTCAAATACTTCGAGAGTGCTTATGCTTACGCAGAAATCATAGAAGATTACAGACAACTCTCGGAAGTCTGCAAAGGATTGGCGACTTTTTACGCCGATTCGGGCGATTATAAAGTCGCCTATGAGTACCTCGCTGAACACGACAAAATGGATATGCTACACAGCGATCAGGTACAAAAAAGGCAGCGGCTTGAACTAGAAGTAAAATACGAAGCAGAAAAGAAACAACGCGAAGCAGAGATGTCGCAACTGCGCGCCACACAACTCCAAATGAAAGCCCTCCGCGCACAGATGAATCCGCATTTTCTATTTAATGCGCTCAACTCCATTCAAAATTATATCACCTCCAATGAAGTGACCTTCGCGGCTAAATACCTTTCCAAATTTGCCAAGCTCATGCGCAGAAGTTTGGAATATTCGGAGCAGGAAATCATTTCATTAGAAGAGGAAGTCGAGTTTTTGAGAAACTATATGGACATCAATGCCAAATTGCGATTTGGTGATCGGCTGGATTACGCCATTTATGTAGATGATGAACTAGAGGAAGACATTATTGGTGTGCCTACGATGATTATACAGCCCTATGTTGAAAATTCGATAGAACACGGACTACGTCCGAAAGAAGATGGCTTGATCGAAATTCGTTTTGAGTTGTGCGAAGAAGACGATGATATGATTCTTTGTATCATCGAAGACAATGGCGTGGGTAGAAAACGAGCTAGTGAGTTGCAGCAAGCTAGTATCAAGCACCAAGGACATAAATCTATGGGTACGAAGATTACGGAAACTCGCCTACAGCTACTACATCAGGGCGATGAAGCGGATTTCGAGTTTGTGAAAATTATTGATTTGGAAGATGAAGAAGACAAAACACCACTTGGAACACGGGTAGAGGTTAGGATTCCGATTTTAGATTTGCAAGTGAAGTAGGGATTGGTGTTGATTTGGTAAGTAATTTATAATGCACAAAATCATTTCTATACGAAGGGACTTTTGAAAATGGAATTAAAAACGAAGTTTTTAATTCCATTTTCAAAAAATGATGTCAAACAAGTGGATAAACTTGTCGATTATTCCTAGTACTTAATCGTGAACTCGTAATTATCAGCGTTATTATTTTCGGTGACATTCACAGCAGTACATTCTATGAGATAAGTACGACCATCACTGGGTCTTCTCACTGCAAATATATCGCCGACGACTACGGGTTGACTAACTGCTTCTCCTGATTCGCTGTCTGAACAATTACAAGCACTATCATCGCCATCTAAGGGCGCACCACCTTCAAAAGCAGCAGCAATTTGCTCTTTAAATGCAATTTCGTCGAAGGTAGACACATCTGTAAATTTGCTTAAATCATCTACGAATACGACTTCCGTACCATTAGCACCAGAAATCTGACGACGCCAGTTGTTAGGAACAGCAATGTCTAAATCAATACCTTCATCTTGCAATTCCGCTCCTTCTTCGTTGGAATTAAACGCTCCGTCTCCATCGTCCAAATCTAGTCCACCTTGCCCAGCATCTCTATTACCAGCTTGGTTCAGCAAAGCACCTGGGATAGTCTTTTCAATATTTGTAAACGGAATTTCTATCTGTATATCAACGGAAGTACTACTGGTTTCTCCTGCGTCATCTGCTACTTCAAACTCGTAGCTGAAGAAACTTTCTTCCGTCACCGATAAATCGGGCAGAATCGTGACATCTACGGTTGTTCCAGTTTTGGTATCGCCAAAAAATGCTACTGGATTCCCAACTACTCCTTGAAGACGATCTAAAGGTATATTTGTTCCGTTCTCTTTAATCGTAAGCGTAGCAAGATCGGAAGAACCAGGTGACACCACGACTCTCACACTGATCGCTTCTCCAACGTTAATCGTAGCACTGCTGGCGATGAATCCTGCATCAGAGGACAAACTGATTGTTGGTGGCACGTCGTTTATCACGTCATCTATCGGGTCTTCCTCACAAGAAGTGAAGAATAGTGCTGCAAAAGCAAATAGGGCTATAAATCTTAAACTTAATCCTTTCATAATAAAAATTCGGGTTTTTAATAATTTTTCTAAAATGTTCGGTAATTATTGACCTTCAATAATTCAAGTTCAATAAAACTGATAATGACAGCTTTTATTTTCTCAATAGAAGGATAAAATGAAACTTTAGGTTTGATTTTTGGGGCTAAAATTTCTCTACAAGCACGAGCTAAGTAACGGACAAATAATAACTTCCCGATTTATGACGGCATCTTTTGTTTTGAGCATCCCACCCGCTAGCGGTTCTCTTCGTTGAAAAGATACTTAATCTTTTCTGCAAGCAACACTGCGAGAATGTTGAAAAGCCTCGCTAGCCGATAGGATGCCTACGTTAGACTCAGAAAAGGAAACCCTTGCATCCCTTTTGCTGAGTTGTAGCAGAACAAAATCTGCTCGGTCAAAATGAGAAACTTATTTTTTGTCCGTTACTAACACCTAGCGCTGGCTTCTTTTTTCTTTCTTCATTGCAACGTATTTATCATACTGCTCTTTCGTCAGAACAGACTTGATCTCGTCCAATTGTCCTTTTCTCAGTTCCTTCGCACGTTGCTTTTTATCTTCAACGCTCATGGACTCATTTTTTCTGAGTTCTTGCCCCGCCGTACGAAACTTTTGATTGATCTGTTGCAACTTATCTTCTTGCTCTTCGCTGAGATTCAAGTCTTCTAAAGCAGCATCTTTACGCGCTTTGTTTGATTTACGCTTTTGCGCAGCAATTTCTCTGAATTGGGCGTATTTTTCCTCACCCATCACTGCAATAAGCTGATCTTTGCGCTCCTGTTGCAAAGCTCTTAGTTGTGTGCCTTTTGCTTTTCGGTCTAGCTCCGCATTGTTTCGGACGAGCTTGGCATCGGCTTTGAATTTCTTGTCAATAGCTTTTACTTCACTGATTTCCGTTTCGGTCAAGCCTACCTCTGCCAGAGCTTGTTGTTGCGCATTTTGAGCATTAATGTAAGTGGTTAAACTTATAAAGGTTAAAAAGAAAAAAATCTTTGTGAATTTCATAGTTCTCAATTTTATGTGATTGCAAAATCTGCTCTATTAGACTAAACAAAAGTCATATAGTCTCGTAACAGTGTGTTAATAAATCCTAATTTTTTCCTAAACTTTGAAATGAAATCGTGATATTTGTGATGACGACGACCAATTGAAGACTATATCAACAACGAAAGGACACGTAGGTATGAAGCATTTTTTCTTACTTCTTTTCACGCTCTCGCTATTAGAGGTGGCAGCACAAAACTCCGTGCTAGATAGTCTCCTGCGCGTTGATATCAAATCGTTGGACAATGAAGTTGATGAAGTTGATTTGTTCAATGAAATTGCATGGGAGTTCAACGCAGTCAATAAAGACAGTACTCGACTTTACGCAACTCAAGCTCGCTCACTAGCAGAAGCGATTCGATATTATAATGGTCAGATTAGAGCATTAAATTTGCTAGCAATTGTATACAGTCTGGAAGAGAACATAGATTCTTCTATTATCTTAAATGAGCTGGCACTAGCCATGTCCAAGGAACACGATTTATTGGAACATCGGGATGCCCTACTCAATGATTTAGGGCTCGACTATGGTGTGAGAGGAGACTATGAAAAAGAATTACTTTACCTACACGAAGCCCTCGAATTGGGTACTGCCGAGGAAGATGATTTTTTGGTTTACACAATCAAAAATATTGCGATTACTCATATCCAATTGGGCAACGAAGCGCAAGCAGCCTACTACATCGAGCAAGCTTTGGAAAAAGCAACCAATTCCTCCGATGTACAATTGATTCATAATATCATTGACTTAAAAGCTTTTTTCTTTCGTAGGCAAGAACAGTATGATAGTTCTTTGCACTATAGACATAAAGCCTATCAATTTGCATTAAATAATAATTTAGAGGTCTTGGTTGCAAATGACCTTATCTCAATGGCATCCATATATTCCAAGCAAGAGGATTATGAGACCTGTATTTACTGCCTTGAACAATTGCGGCTGCAGAATGAGGAAAACAGTACAAATTACCGTGTAGTAGATTACTATCGCTTACTTGCTGACTGCCACGAAAAAAAGGGGAAACTGGATGAAGCACTCCGTTTCCGATTGGAAGCCAAAGCAGCGGCAGCACAAAAAGAAGACCAAGCTACACGTTCACAAGTCAATTTAGAGTTATCGGAGACCTATCAAGCGATGGGAAATTATCAAAAAGCATATGAAACTTATGTAGCGCACAGCGAATTGGAAAAGGAGCTATTTTCAGCAGATAAAGCAGCCACTATTTTAAAACTGGAGAAAACATTTCAAAACAAACAGGCAAGAGAGAAGAACGAACTATTGCAGTCCCAAAAGCAAACTTTAGAGCGATCTAATCAGCTACTTAATATTGTACTTGTCTTTTTGTTCCTCGCTACGCTCACTGGTTTTATATTGTATATCTCCAGAAATCGAACAGCGAAAGATTTAGAATCGAAGAATGAAGCACTGACCAAACTCAATCAAGAACTTGAAATAACGAAACAAGAAGCACTAGAAGCCTCTGCCGCTAAACAGGACTTTCTTTCTCGTATGAGTCACGAAATTAGGACACCCATGAACGCAGTTATTGGATTTTCTAATATCTTATTGGATGAAAAACCGAGATTAGATCAGTTGCCGTACTTGCATCACCTCAAAAGTGCGGGTCAATACATGATGAATTTGGTTAATAATCTGTTGGATTATTCTAAACTAGAAGCGGGTAAATTAAGAACCGAGGAAGTTCCTTTCAATCTTTATGACCTGCTAAAAGAAGTCGTGGATACTTTCAAAATCATCAATACGAATGATGAACTCGCAATCCATCTACATTTTGAGGAGAAGGGACTGAATCGTACCGTTTTGGGGGCTTCCTTTAGATTGAATCAGGTACTTTACAACCTAATGAGCAATGCCGTTAAATTTACGCCAAAGGGAGTAGTAAAGCTTTCCGCTGAAGTACTAGCAATAGATCAGGTAAAGGATGAAGCCATGGTCTATTTTGAAGTGAAGGACAGCGGAATAGGAATACCAGAGACCCAGCAAGCTCATATCTTTGAAAGCTTCTCGCAAGCAGATTCTTCTACTTCCAGAAACTACGGTGGGACGGGTTTGGGACTAAGTATTGTCAGTGATTTACTTCGCCTAATGAATAGCGAAATCCAATTGAAAAGCAAAGTAGGGGAAGGCTCTAGCTTTCATTTTCAGATGGCGTTTCCTTTGGGAGAACCGCTCAGTGCTTTCACAGCAAATACTTCTGCCGAGGCAAGTATTGTCCATTATAAATTTGGAGGCTTGAAAATATTGTTGGCAGAAGATAATCTTTTCAATCAAAAAATAGCTTCTAAAATCCTCGAAAACAAAGATATGGAAGTGACTACTGCCATCAATGGTTTGGAAGCACTCAACGCTATGGAAAATCAAGACTTTGATTTGGTGCTTATGGATTTACACCTGCCCGTCATGGACGGCTACGAAGCTGTGGAAAAGATCAGACAACTAGCAGCACCAAAGAAAAACATACCCATCATTTTGCTTTCTGCCACGACGCTCGATCCGTTCATCAATAAGATTAGGAATATTGACGTCGAATACTACATCGAAAAACCCTTCTCACCAGAAGTACTATACGAAGCCATTGCTAAGTGCATGAAGCAGAATCAATCACTAGTAGAAGCATAAACTAGCGCACTTACACTACTTATCGGCTAGAAAGGCAATTTCCAATGATGTTTTTGAGATGCGCCCCAAAGTATAACAGCTAGGTGTACGGTTTTTTTCACTATGACAACACTGTTGCTGGGCGTATCTCAAAATATCGCAGAAAGTTTTTTTCAAAGATAAAAAACTTTCTGCTAGGGGGATTTTAAGGGCAAGAAGCTTTAAAGTTTTAACGCTTCTTGCCCTTAAAAAACCCTTGGAGCATCCGAAAATCCTCCTTTGTAGATTTTCGAATGCGACTGCATGAAATACAAACGAAAATTCGCCCTTTAATCAGCAAAACGACATTTTGAGATGCACCTCTGTTGCTTCATATGCGTACCTACTTGGATGTCCTTATATGCCTTAAATGGTCACATACGCAACGACCAATAAACAAGTACTAACTTTCAACCCTCAAAGTTCCCAAAAATGCGACTAAATCCCTGATCTGCCTTTTATCAAGTACTGCAGTCAGCAAGGGCATACTGGAAGGTACAGGCTGCCTTTTTTCAACATCAGCTTTGGAAACTGTTTGCTCGTCCTCCCCTACTTTTAGTTGTATCATTTCATCTGTTTCCGCCGTGACGATACCCGAAATACTTTCACCATCTTTCATTTTCAGTATCGCAACTTCGTAGCCCGCGGCATAGCGTGCACTCGGCGCAACGATAGCCTCCAATAGTTGTGGCGTAGTCAAGCGATCTGCTACCCCTGCTAGTCCTGGTCCTGCATTACCACCGTGTTCAAAAACAGCGTGACAACGAACGCATTGTGCTGCTTCATTGCGGTAGAAAATTTCGCGTCCTTTCCAAGCCGTACCACCAGCTAGTGCTTCTCGATATTGCTCCAAGGGATTATCCTGATCTTTAGCCGCTTCGTAATTTTCGAGTTGCGCCAGTAAGGCTTCGTCAGCTTGCGCACGAATAGCTTCTAAAACATCCAATTGCACTTCGGGTGCTGCTCGCTGCTCCATCAAATCAAGCAGCGCACTTTCTAGTAAATCAACTGCTGCTTCACCCCGCAACGTTCCCAATGCCGTGTAGGCTGCTTGCTGCTCCTTAATAGTGCCTTGCTGTAAAATCTTTTGAAACAGCGCGACCGCTTTATGTTCTTCCAATCCAGAATCTGGAACAAGTTCCAACGCCAAAGCACGGACTTCGCTTTCCCGATCACTCAGTGCTTTTTCTAGTGCAGCATTCAGGTTATCAGCTTTTATTTCCGCAATAGCTCGCAAGGCAGCCATGCGGACTTCTTGCTCAGATGCTGACTTTACCAGCGAAAATAGCACGGGCGCATTTTCTGTCATTTCAAACTTCGCAACCGCCTTGCTGGCAGC
>JBCDKV010000133.1:0-9786 GCA_038746215.1 Bacteroidota bacterium
GCTTTGCGGTTCATTCGCTTGAATGTTCTTAACATTCACCCTTTGGGATCGCTCACTCATGCTAGCGGTTCTCTTCGTTGAAAAGATACTTAATCTTTTCTGCAAGCAACACTGCGAGAATGTTGAAAAGCCTCGCCAGCCGAGAGGATTCCTGTGTTAGACTCAGAAAAGGGAACCCTTGCATCCCTTTTACTGAGTAGTAGCAGAACAAAATCTGCTCGGTCAAAATGCGGAACTTATTTTTTGTCCGTTACTTAGCAGAACTCAACAAGCTCTAAGCATACTATTTCGCAGGCCTTATTTTAAAGAAGTTCTGTTCTATTTGAAACCAATCTGAGTCAATGCAAGGAAATCGCTAAAAATTTCCTACACACCGAATCGCTTATCCAAAACAAAACAATATGCTAGAATCAGTTGCTATAAAGGGTCGCCAGCTAGAAACAATGGACATTACCGATTGGACGCAGTTAGATAATTTTGTCTTTACCTTAGCAGAACGTATTCTGCCCAGCTATCTACCCAAATGTAGATGGTTCAGGAGCAAAACCAAGGCAATAGACGACATAAAAATTCACAATTACCCCAGCCTGCCCAGCTACGAAACGTCCTCCGAGCAACAATCAGCTTATCTACTTTGCTTAGAAGTCACCTACATAGACGCTAGTCAGGAAAGCTATTTTTTACCCATTACGCTCGTGAGAGATCAACAACGCCTACTTAATTTTTCTCAAATTCAGCCACAAGCAATCATCTGTAAGGTGCTATCGGGAGGAGAAGAAGTAGCCCTAGTAGATGCTATCTATGATGTGAACTTCAGAAAAACATTGTTCCAATCTGTTCGCGATACCATCCAGGTTTCCAATGAAAAAGGAACGATCCGATGCGAAACGGGTAGTATGCTCAAAGCAGATCAGATTGCAAAGGCAGATATTACATCCAAAGTTCTGAATGCTGATCAGAGTAATACCGCCATCATTTATAACGATCAATATTTTCTAAAAATATACCGCAAGTTAGAATACGGCTTAAATCCCGATCTAGAGATTGTGCGCTTTCTTTCCGAGCATACCACTTTCGATAATTCACCAAAATACGGCGGTAGTTTAGTCTTTCTATCAACGGGTAAGCGTCCCATTATAATCGGATTAATCCAAAATAAAATTATCAATAAAGGCGATGCTTGGGAAACAGTCCTGAAAGATTTATCGGACTACTATCAACGAGTGCTGTCAGTTGGAGAGGAATCATTGCCGAAATTGGTGCATAAGGATCGACTCTATTATATGGACATTCCGCATCGGTTTCGACCCATATTCAGTCGCGCGACTTACAAAAGAGTGACACTACTTGCCCAAAGAACCGCAGAAATGCACATCGCATTAGCATCTGACCAAGAGACCGAAGGATTCACGCCCGTCCTGTTTCGTCCAAAAGACAGAGCTGCGCTGTACGAAGGACAAGCTCACCTAGTCAAAGACCAATTGCAAGCCCTGCAACAGGGTCTGACGATGTTTCCCGAAGAAATTGCGCAGGAAGCACAAAAAGTAATCGCTGCGGAAGCACGTATTCTGAAAATTTTGGAAGAGATTGCTAGTCGTCCAATTGATGCGACCCAAACTAGGGTACACGGCGATTATCATCTTGGACAAGTATTGGATAGTGGGGAAGACTTTTACATCATAGATTTTGAAGGCGAACCACTGCGCGACATCGAAGAGCGTCGCTACAAAACATCGCCCTTTAAAGATGTTGCAGGTATGATTCGTTCTTTTCACTATGCAGCTTACGGCGAACTGTATCTGCACGCTGCTAAATACAATAAAGCCCAATTGGCGCAGCTAGAAGACTGGGCTGCCGTATGGTTTCACTATGCTAGTCGCTGCTTTCTCACTGCCTACTTTGATCGAGCGGAAGGACAGGCTTTTATTCCTAAAAACAAAACACAACTATCACTTTTGCTGCGTACTTTCATATTAGAAAAGGCGATCTACGAACTTGGATACGAAATGAATGCCCGTCCCGATTGGTTGAAAATTCCGTTGCGTGGGGTGTTGTATGAATTAGGATAATGGATCAAGTGATTTTTACTCCGTTTTCAAAAGTCTCTTTCATACAGAAGTGCTATCGTCTCTAGAGACACATTCGTATATCCTTGCTTTTTTGTAACCAGCAAAAGCATCATAGCAGCCAAGCTCAGCGATTTTGACTTTAGTCGCTCACAACTGTGCCGAAAACTACGCATTGGTCGCCCACATTTGTATTAAAAGCTAAAAATTCTTACCCACAGGTTACACTACTGGACAAAACACAAATTGAAACATTAAGGACACTTAGAAACACTAAGAAAAACGGCTAGTGTAGCTATGTAATCTGCTTCTCTTTTGTTCTATAATCCAAAATGTCCAGTAGTCTACCCACAGGTTCACTTCTATCTTCATCCGACATATCGTAAGAGTTTTGCTACAAACAACCGATTTGAATGTCTCAGAAATTATACTGCAAACGGGATGAAAAAGTGCTTTTATTTTTGAAAAAGATAAGTTTTACTCACATCATTTACCTTTAGATTTGGGGGTAAGTTTTCGCTGAGGAGGAAGTCAACACCTCCTCGGTGAATCAAGGTTTTTAAGGACAAAGAAGCGATTCTCGCTGAAAAAACCTTGATCAAATTTGGCAGGCTCGATGCCGCCAAATTTGATTGTAACCGTAATGATTGGTACTTAGAAATATCAACAGAACAAAATGCACTTTTTTTGTCCTCAACGGAGTATATTTATGAAGTAGGCTTCCATGATCCCACTTATTCTTCTAGGGTCTACATAGAATTATCTTGGAAGAAACAAATAGCAAGAAATAATTATTTGCAATAATATCTATATTTAAAACCTATAATGATAATTCATGTTTGCAAATAAAAGTAAATCTGATACTTATGAAAGTAACTTATTCCAGTACTTTGCCCAAGAGCTTAATGACGGAATTAGAATACTACGCTCAAAAATTGAAAGTACCTAAAAATCAGATTATTGAGCGTTCCTTAGAAAGTTATTTAAAACAAATTAAACGCTTCGAGTATATACAATCTTTCAAACGGGCTAGTCAAGAAGCGGAACAGATAGAAATGGCAGAAATGGGTTTAGAAGAATTTTTAAAGCGTGTAGAGCAATTATGAGGCAGTGCAATATTTGGTACGCAGATCTTAATCCAGTGAAGGGTATTGAGCAAAGGGGTGTTCGCCCTGTTGTAGTTGTAGGTGGTAATGCCATGAATGATCATTTCAAAGTCGGCATCGTATGTCCATTGACGACCAATGTCAAAAATTATGCAGGCTGTATTGTCCTAGAGCCAGATGAGCAGAATAACTTATCTGCTACCTCGGAAGTGCTTACTTTTCAAATTAGGACAATAGCTAGGTCGCGATTCCAAAATAAGATTGGTGAAATTACAATAGAGCAACTGGAAGTTATCAAGAAAGGCTTGTTAGACATTTTGGAGTATTAAAGATGGTATGCACAATATGGGTAAAAAAACACTAATCGAAAACAAGGATTACTACATTGAGAATGGGTATTGGGTATTTACAGAACACTTCCACTTGGACAGAGGCTACTGCTGTGGTAATATTTGTCGGCACTGTCCCTACGACCACGAAAATGTACCTGATCGAAAGCGACAAAGCGCTAGGATGAACTCAAAAAATGATGAGCAGTAAGATCAATATTTAAACTACCTTAAGTAACGGTCAAATAATAACTTCCCGATTTATGACGGCATCTTTTGTCCTGCTACCGTGTTGAAAAGCCTCGCTAGCCGAAAGGATGTCTACGTTTTTCGCCTTGTAGCAAAACAAAACCTACTCGGTCAAAATGAGGAACTTATTTTTTGTCCGTTACTAAAAGGTGGGTACAATGATGGGCGACTGCTAACTTACCTTTTACTCTGGCTACTCTTCTAAGATCGGAATTTGACCCCACCAGATCGGTAAGCACTTAGATTACCGAGCCTACTATTACAAGCTGCTCGGCAATCCTTGCAGTTCACCAATGAGTAGTCGTTTATAGCCTTAAAATGGTAGCCCCTTTTACCCTCTTTTAGGCGTGTATGAAGTTTTGGGCAGTACTCGAAGTAAACCTTGACAAGCTCTTGAGATCGCACAACAAGTATGCTCGAAAAAATTTGTATTTCTGTCCGATGGGACTTACTGAGCATACCTGTTGCACAATTTTCTCACATTGACTCAGGCTATTTTCAAGTAAAATGTTAAAAAAATGAGGCTTTGTACACCTCTAACGCCCTTTCCACCATCGAAGTAGCGTATGGAGGCTTACCAAGTTTTTAGCTCAAAAAAAGCGACAAGCTTATACTGCAAACGGGGTAAAAAAGTGCTTTTATTTTTGAAAAAAGATAGGTTTTTTGTTCACATCATTTACCGCTAAATTTGAGGGTAAGTTTTCGCTGAGGAGGAAGTCGACACCTCCTCAGCGAATAAAGGTTTTTTAAGGACAAAGAAGCGATTCTCGCTTCTTTGTCCTTAAAAAACCTTGATCAAATTTGGCAGGCTCGATGCCGCCAAATTTGAAAGTTACGCTCAATAGCTTGTATTCAGAAATTTCAAAAGAGCAAAATCCACTTTTTTATCCCAAACGGAGTATATTCACTTGCTTGACATCATTTCTGTCCAAAAAAGTCCACTCAAATTTTTGGGAATTATCACAAGCTAATGTAAGGCACTGGAAGATAGCCCGTGTTACTTCACTCCATTCAAGAATGGCAAAGGATCTATTCTTGAATCAACGCAGTAGTAGTCTGGAAGAAAATTAAAAATAGGTAGGTTATTTTTTACATGTTCCCTTAGGTTAAAAACGAGAATTACTGTTTTATTTGCAGGCGAATATTGATTTTACTAATATGTTTTATGCTTGAACAAGTCAATAACAAACAAACTTATGGCAATCGTTAAAAGCTATACTTTATTTATTCGCTGAATTGTTGATCTGTTTATTACACAGATTCCCTCGATTTTGCTTTTCTGGTCAATGATTATCAGTTAAACAAATAAACATATCAACATTATAAACAGAAAAAATTTTCTTGCGATTGCCTTACAAACGAACTTGTCCAATTTTTAAACACATCACTAGATCCAAATTTAATTCAAATTATGAAAAAAATAGAAGCAATTGTGCGTTTATCTCGCTTTGATAAAGTTAGGGATGAACTCGCTAACATCGGAATCCGCTTTTTCACGATGAAGGAAGTAAACGGTTTCGGACTACAAGAAGGGGCAAAAAAAGTATATCGCGGCAGTATCTACGACGATGATTATATCGCTCGCCTACAGATCGATATTTTGACGGAAGAAGATCGAGTGGAAGAAATTGTAGCGGCTATCACTAAATCAGGAAAGACTGGTCATACGGGTGATGGAAAAATTTCAGTCTACCACGTAGAAGATATTATCAGGATTCGTACAGGAGAACGTGGCTCGGATGCGCTTTGAGTTTGTTTGGACGGAAATCCAAATATTCAGTTGCTTTTCCTAGGGAAAATAACCAGACATTTGTGCTTCCGTCCATAAAAAATCTTTGTGCATACTTGTTGCGAGATATCAGGAGCTTTCTCAGACTTATTTTGAGTGTTGCTCAGAACTTCATGTAAGTTGATTCCAAATAACAAATATTTGTGCCTACTGCTTGCTTAACAAATCTCGAATTTGTGCCAATAAGACTTCTTGGTTGCTTGGTGCAGGTGGGGCAGCCGCCGCTTCCTTTTTCTTTCTACTATTAATCGCTTTCACGATCAAAAACATCACAAAGGCAACGATGATGAAGTCCAGCACCGCTGTGATGAATTCGCCGTAAAGCAAAGCAATCTCTCCAACTACTTCGCCAGCATCATTAGTCTTTCCCGCCTTCATCACGTATTTTAGGTTATTAAAGTCGGTATCGAATAATAAACCAATGAGAGGCGAAACAATACCACCTGTAAATTTAGTCACTACATTATTGAAGGCAGCACCCATCACAAAGGCAACGGCAATGTCTACCAAGTTGCCTTTCATGGCAAAATCTCTAAATTCTTTTAGCATATTGTATTTGTTTGTCCAATGATCAATTGTTCGGCGTTGCGCTCGCTAATTCCAATTATCCAAGGCTTGGAAAGATCCCTTGATAAGATCATTACACACATTAATACTCTTAGGAATACACTGCAAGCCTGCTATAAAAGTGATGAAAATAACTTACTTTCCTCATAAAGATACAAATTGTCGACAATTCTGCAACTTCTTGAAAAAAGTTCATATAGAATAGCACGATACTAAGCCAAAACACCGACTTGTACTTGCCACAAATCTGCATATATACCATTTTGCAAGAGCAAATTATCATGTGAGCCTTGCTCGACGATGCTTCCATCTTTCAGCACAATAATTTTATCCGCTCGGCGAATAGTAGAGAGCCGATGCGCAATAATAATTGCCGTCCGATTTTTGGTGAGTTCGTCCAGGCTAGCTTGAATAGCACGCTCCGTCTCGGTATCTACGGCACTCGTCGCTTCGTCTAAAATGAGGATGGGTGCATTTTTCAAGACCGCTCTGGCAATGCTCAAACGTTGACGCTGACCACCCGAAAGTTTGATGCCACGTTCCCCAACAATTGTTTCGTATTCATTGGGGAGGCTTAGGATGAAATCATGTAGCTGTGCTTGTTTTGCTGCCTGTACAATTTCGGCATCCGTACTGTTGAGTTTACCGTAAGCGATGTTCTCTTTGATAGAGCCGTGAAATAGATAGACTTCCTGACTGACCAGTGCAATGTTCGAGCGAATTTGAGTAAGACTCAGTTGCTTGATAGGGTGATTATCCAGTCGTATTGTTCCTGAGCTGACATCATAGAATCGCAATAGGAGTTTGACCAAAGTAGATTTTCCACCGCCCGTCGGTCCCGCCACCCCGATAGTTTCGCCAGCTTGTATATCGAGATTGATATGCTTTAAGATTGGTAAACCAGCTTTATATTCAAAGTTAACTGCTTCAAATTGGATGTCTCCAGACAAATGAGACAAAGCAATGGGTTTTTCAAAGCTTGAAATAGCATTTTTAGAGTCCAACAAATTGAATATTCTGCGAGCAGAAGCCCTTGCTCGTTCGTATTCGTCTGAGATCGTTCCTAGACGAGTCACTGGCCAAAGCAACCGCTGAATCATCATAGCAAAAAAGGCAAGCCCTCCCAACGTAAATCCATTCTTTCCTTCAATGACCCAATACGCACCTAAGACCAAAGTGCCAGCAAAACCTAGGGCTATAAACATCCGAATCAAAGGCACATAAACAGAACTCCAGCGAATGGCGCGAAAGTTAGCGTCTCTGTAATTTTGAGAAGCCTCCCCTACCCTTTCCAATTCATATTGTTCTGCGGTAAAACTCTTGATAACACTAATGCCCGATATATTATTTTCCAGCCGATTTCCTAGTATACCTACTCCTTCTCGTACTTGTTTGTAATAAGGCGCAATTTTCTTTTGATAATAAATACTCCCTACTACGATGAATGGAATGGGTAGCAAGCCTAAGATACCAAGTGTTAGATTGGCAGCACAAAGCGACCAGCCCGCAAAAATAACCAGAACGGTGAGTTGTAAAATGTCGTTGAGGTTGGCATTGAGAAAGCGTTCCAGTTGGTTGATGTCATCATTCAACATAGACATCAGATTACCCGTGCGCTGATCTTCAAAGTACGCTAATTCTCGATCTTGCATATGCCCGTAAGCATCCAAGCGCAAATCGTGCTGAACGCGCTGCGCCAATTGCAAAAATTCGCGTTTAAAAAACCACTCAAACAAGCTTTCGCCCGCAAAAATGACAATGATGAGTACGCCGATCAAGGCAATAATCCGCCAAACATCAGTCATCCCTAAACCTTCTCCAATCCAAGCTGGAATTTGACCGCTCACGCTATCAATGAGCCAAGCAGTGAGAAAAGGAGGCATCAGATCAAAAATCTTATTGATAACACTGGAAGAAATAGCAAAACTTAGACTAGAACGATAACGCCCAAGGTACTGAAAAAGGCGTTTCATCGGGCGATCTTGCATGGTGGGTACAGTTTTAGGTACTAAATAGTGAGTGTACGTTTGGAAACCAAAATGAGGCTGTTGCTAGTGATTTTTAGAAGAATCGCTAACAACAACTTCATTGTTCTCCTAAAAGTTCCATTTGAGGATGTAGCTGAAAAAAGAATAGCTTTGCAAATGTGAAACTATGCGCCGCCATCGCTTCCTAGGATGGTGTCACTTTGAGTCTTTTACAGTCTGACAAATCAAGGATTACCTCATTGAAGTATTAGGCAATCGCTAAAAATTTTCTCTGTTTATAATATTGATATGTTTAATTTTCAGTTAGGGGTGTACGAAGTTTTTGGTGATGCCTGAGAAAAATTTTAGTAAAGCTCCTGAGATCGCGCAACAAGTATGCCCAAAGGGTTTTTATGGACGGAAACACAAATTTCAACTTATTTTTCTCCAAAAAATAAGTTGAAATTTGTACTTCCGCCCGAAGAGAATTATAGAACATACTTGTTGCTCAATTTGCGGATATTGATCTGAACTACATCTGAGTTAAATGTCAAGAAAAATAAGAACTGTACAGTCGTTATTCGCATTATTTGCAGTATACACTGAGCTTCTAACTTGCTACCTAAAGCACATAATAACTTTTCGTCTTACTACTCGTAGAATTAGTGTGAGGATGTCCGAATCGTGCAAGTAGTTGATACTTTGAGTGACCTTTTGGATAGTGATGAGCTTATTTTTGATAATTCTTGGAAAAAGTTATTAAGAACAACTCTATGACTGTCCGAAAATCTTTTGAAAACAGACGAAACATGAATACGAAAATTATTCTACCCAGCTTTCTCATCTTAGCTTGGATTGCTTTTTGTGCTATCATGAGCAGCTACCGCTGCTGCGGTATCACCTTCGGGCAAGCCCAAACCATTGCTAATCCAGCGGTCGAACTCAGCGCAATCGACCAGGGCGAAAAAATTGCTGCGACTACTCGCTCTTTTGAATTTTCTACTGTTACTGCAAAGTTATCTGAACCTGTTCCCGTCGAACTTCAATCTTTCATAGGCAAAATTGCAAGCTATTTACAAAATCACCCAGATCGCAGGTTGGTCGTAACGGGGCTTTACGCAGCGGAAGAAAAAAGCCAAGACGCTGAATTGGGCTTGGTGCGAGCAGCAGCGATAGAGAGCTTATTGCTGGATAAAAGCGTGCCTGCCATTCAAATAAAAGGGCAGCAAGACATGAGCGAAGCCATTACAATAAAGGAAGACTACGTGAGTCATGCCATTCGGTTTCATTTTGAATCTATGCCCACGCAAGCAGCACTTTTAGCAGAAATGAAAGCTCACCTAAATGCACAAAAAATTAGACTCTACTTTGATCTGGATGCCAAGACCATTCAACTCACGCCTGCACAACGAAAATTCTTTGAAGATTTACGCTTTTTCCTAGACAATAATCAGACGCAAAAAGTAAGCGTGACTGGCTTTACGGACAACCAAGGGCAACCTCGACAAAATAAGCGATTGGGAAGAGAGCGAGCTGCTTTTGTGAGAGATTTTATGATTGATTTAGGTATTGCCAGACCACAAATCCTGACCGACTCACAAGGAGAAGCTCAACCCATTAGTAGCAATGATACGGCAGCGGGCAGGGCAAAAAATAGACGTGTAGAAGTCCAGCTCGTAGCGGAATAATTGTTGATGCAATTTTCTGACAGAC